>JAYROD010000371.1:0-2123 GCA_041911835.1 Fimbriimonadaceae bacterium
GATCGGATAGGCGCAGCGCGTATTCTCTGTCAAGGAGGCATCGTCATAATCCGGTATCCGGTCGACGTCCATGTTGACGTTCTCGAGGACCGATCCAAACTTGATGGCATTCCAAATCTGCGGTTCGCCTTCTTGACTCAGCTTGATGCACTTGGCATAGCACCCGCCCTCGAAGTTGAAGACGCCTTCATCCGTCCAACCATGCTCGTCATCGCCGATAAGGTGGCGCTCCGGGTCGGCGCTTAGGGTCGTCTTGCCTGTGCCGCTGAGCCCGAAGAAAAGGCATGTGTCTCCACCCTTGCCGATGTTCGCGCTGCAGTGCATGCTCAGAATGCCTTGAAGTGGCAGGAGATAGTTGAGAATCGTGAAAACGGCCTTCTTCATCTCACCCGCATATTGGGTGCCGAAAATGAGGACCAGCTTCTCAGCAAAATTTAGCGCAATGCTCGCGTCGCCTCGAGTCCCATCGACCGCCGGATCAAGTGAGACGCGGCACAGATCGACCACGGTCCAATCAGGTCTGAAGTCCGCCAGTTCTGCCGGAGTCGGACGAATCAGCAAGGTTCGGATGAATAGTGCGTGATAGGCGTTTTCGACGATGAATCGAACGGCGATTCGGTGCTTGGGATCGGCGCCGCCGAAGGTGTCGACCTGATAGAGCTTTTTAGTTCGGATCGCCTCATTTGCCCGAGCCTTGAGATGATCAAAAGTCTCTTGAGACATGGGCGCGTTGTTGTCCCACCAAATGTTTTGTTCGCTGCCGGACTCCTTTACGACTGCTTTGTCCTTGGGAGTCCTACCTGTGTACTTGCCTGTCCTGGCCACCAATGCGCCGTTGGCAGCCAATTCTCCCTCTCCATTCCGAATTGCTTCCTCGACGAGTTGCGGAACCGTCAGGTTCTTGAGCAATGTTGGGGAAGCGTCAAAATTCAAGGCCGTGCGCTCAGGGCTGATCGAAGACATCGTTGTTTCCTCTGGGCTCTGAATTTGGGGCCCGACCTGGCAGAAGATTTTAGAGCCGAATCGAGGTCCGAAAGCCAACTCATTGTACCTGAAATGAGTCTCCGAAGGCGCCCGAAGACGCACCATAATGGGCGCAATGGACATCGACGAAGCTCTCGAAGTCTTCGTCCGTGCATTTGGGTTTCTGCGAAGCTTCACGCACCCTTATGTACTGGGACGTGCCGGACGGCTCTGGCACTTGCAGGATGGCCCCAGACGTCGTGGGAACTACCGCAGAGCGGAATTCGTGGGACACGACCTCAGTCCGGAAGAGTGCCTGAAATCGATTCGCAGAACTGGTGTGAAGGACTTCGTCCTCTGCATAGCCCACGGACCCAACGTCGACGCCAAGGAGCTCGTCAGCCGATTCAAGCGAGGTGGGTTCCGTTATATCGGCAATGAAGCGCTCATGGTGAAGGATCTTGAGATCGGCCCGCAAGCGCAGCTGGATCCCACTGTCATTCGAATTGAAACACAGGAACAGGCGCAAGCAGTCGCTCGGGCCGCTCGGTCGCGCCAGATTCTGCCCGTACACCTCGAGACGGAAAATCCTCCTATTCGGCTCTATGGCGCATTCCACAAGGGGATTCCGGTCGGGTGGGTTCGAAGCGTGCAACTGGCCCCCCAGACCTCGTGGGTCTCCAACCTTTACGTCGACGCCAGCCACCGCCGAAAAGGAGTTGGAGGGGCCTTGATGACGACGATGCTAGCGGACGATGCTTGCCACGGAGTCAGAAAGAGCGTTCTCTTGGCGAGCTCCTCTGGAGCCAAGCTCTATCCCCATCTGGGTTACGCGGAAATCGGGGCTCTGCGGATATTTCTGCCGCCACGCTTCAGCCGGGATTCCGAGCTTTCGCCATAATGGGCCTCATGGCGGATGCGAACTACTCCAAGCTGACGGACGAGGAGATCTCGGCGAGAATGGGAGCCGTGCCGGGCTGGTCGGTGGAGAACGGCATGCTCACTCGACTGTTTGGATTTGGATCATACGCCTCCGGCGTGATGTTCGCTTCGGCGGTAGGTCAAGTCGCCGACGCGCTCAACCACCATCCGGATCTGTTCGTTGGTTATCAGAAGGTGAGAGTGCAGACCTGCACACATGATGCAGGGAATACCCTAAC
>JAYROD010000372.1:0-2308 GCA_041911835.1 Fimbriimonadaceae bacterium
AAGTCGTCACAACTCCCAGCCCTTTGACCTCGATCGGGCCACGGCGTTCAAATTCAAATGTGGGCTCGAGCCTTGCAACGACCGTTTCTGTGACCTGGATTCGGCCTGGACACCCGTTTGACTCCATTCTGGATGCCGTATTGACGGTATCTCCCCAAAGGTCGTAAAGGTACTTTGTGGTACCTATCACGCCAGCCACGAGAGGGCCGGCGTGAATTCCGACACGGAGTTCCTTTCCCATTGAGCGGGCGACATCTGACATCTCCAATGCAAGGCGCGCCATGGAATCGAGATGGCTCTCCTGGCGATCCAGAATACCGCCCGCCACCATATATGCATCTCCTACAGTCTTGATCTTCTCCAAGCCGTATCGCTGAACAAGATCGTCAAATCGCGAGAATACGTCGTTCAGAAAACCAACGACCTCATCCGACGAGCGACCGGCGGCATATGGGGTGAAATCGACGATGTCCGCGAAGAGCACGCTCGCGTCTTGATGGCTCTCGGCAATGACACCAGGGTTTGTTCTCAATCGGTGGGCAATCGCCGGTGGGAGCACATTCGCAAGAACATTCTCCGATTTGGCTTTTTCGATATCGAGCAGTTTCCGAAAAAGAAACTCCCTTCGGATATAGCGCTCCTGAAGATATGCCGTGACACTGCCCGCAAGGACAACGATGATGACCCAAATGGTCGCGTTCGAGCGATTTGGCTCAGGTATCGGGCGGTATCCATAGACAAGCTGCAAATACATGAAGAGCATCAATAGCGCGGTCCCGACAGCCCAAGGAAATCGAAGACGCGCCAACATAAAGGTGCAACTCAGCATGCCAATCACGCCACCAACGATGGATTGTCCGTAAAATGACGTGGAGTACGGTAGATCGGCCATAAAAACCATCAAGAGGATGGCCACACAAATCGTCGCATTGAGCTGTTGGGAAATCGACCGATAGAAACGGCCAAAGGTCAACGCCAATCCCAACAAAAGAATCGGCAAGACCACTGCAAAGGAGAGGATTCGATTCCGCTCAACCATGTCCGAGGACATACCAAACCCGAATCCGAACAGAAACGTGACGAAGATCGCCGTACCGAGGCCAATTCGCACGGGATTCAGCGACTTGGCCGCATACTCGTCTCGAAATTCCGTCTCGACCGCCGGTTCAAAGCGCAATCGGTGGATTTGCCTTTTCTGCTCGGCGTTGAGTAGCTCCGCCATGCGCTCTATTATGAAGGCTTGAAAGGTACCCTTCGAGCCATGCCCGAGCTGCCCGACATCACGATCTACGTCGAGGCGTTGCGCTCTCGGATCGCCGGCCGACCACTGAACCGCTTGCGCATCCTATCCCCTTTCTTGCTGCGATCGGTTGACCCGCCAATCAATGTGCTGCAAGGACGAACTGTCAGCTCGGTCAGCAGACTCGGCAAGCGAATCGTGCTGGAATTCGAGGAGGACCTCTTCCTCGTGATCCACCTGATGATCGCGGGCCGGTTCCTTTGGAAGGAAGGTGACGCGAAGACGAGCCGGATCGGGTTAGCGACGCTTGAATTCCCTTGCGGCACTTTGGTTCTCACCGAAGCCGGCTCGAAAAGGCGCGCATCATTGATGCTCGTCAGAGGGCGCGATGAGCTTGTGGCGCTCAATCCGGGCGGCATCGACCTGTTCAGTTGCACGCTAGATGAGTTCGAACGCACCATCACCCAAGAGAATCGAACCCTGAAGCGGGCGCTCACCAATCCAAAGTGGTTCGACGGAATCGGCAACGCCTATAGCGACGAGATCTTGCACGCCGCGAGACTGTCACCCGTGAGACTTACTCAGTCGCTTGAGCGCGCGGAGATTCAGCGACTTTTCGAAGCCGCTAAATCCACGCTCACCTTGTGGATCGATCGGCTACGCGCCCAATTCAAGGATAAATTCCCAGCACAAGGCCAGGTGACGGCCTTCCGCCCGGACTTCGCAGCGCATGGGAAGTTCGGACAGCCATGTCCCATCTGCGGGTCGCCGATTCAGAGGATTCGGTATGCCGAAAACGAGACAAACTACTGTGCAAAGTGCCAGAACGAAGGTCGACTCTTGGCAGATCGATCCCTCTCGCGACTTCTAAAGAGCGATTGGCCCAAGACATTGGAGGAAATGGACCAAGGGTGAGGTTCAACTTTCACCGGCAAGCAGCTTCTGTCTGAAATGCTCATCTGGCCACTCGTAGATCCCGGCAACCTCTGCCGCCGTGAGCCATCGAATTGGCTTGCCGCAGGCGAGAGCGCCCAAAGTCACTCTCGCCGCCTTCACAGACATGGCGCA
>JAYROD010000373.1:0-2262 GCA_041911835.1 Fimbriimonadaceae bacterium
GATCCTTCTCACGGTGCCTCCGGCCCTGTCGGGATCTTTGTTGTCTCTGGCCGTGATCGATGGAACCCTTACCATCTATAGCCAAATCGGTTTGGTGATTTTGATCGGGCTGGTGACAAAGAACGCCATTCTGATCGTGGAATTCGCCAATCAGCTTCGTGAACGGGGGCTCGACCTGCCCCAGGCTGTGACTGAAGCGGCGATGTTGCGACTTCGTCCAATTCTCATGACGACCTGCGCGACGATCCTCGGGGCCTTGCCGCTCGCGCTGGCCACCGGGGCGGGAGCAGCCGGCCGCCGTCAAATCGGCGTCGTGCTCATCGGAGGGCTGCTGGTTTCAACGCTCGTGACGCTCCTATTGGTTCCAGCCGGCTATGCCATCCTGTCGAGACGCTCGAAGACTTCCAATCCTCATGGAGCGAACCAGCCATACGGCCTTCATGACACAGACCTCATGATGGGCTCGCGGTCCGCTGATCACAACTGACGGGCTGCTGAAGGCGATCAGCGATCAAAATCGAGCAGGTCACAGCCGGCGCACAGCTGGATGTGAGGAACAAGTAGGGCTATCTCGTCATACTACCTGGATGGTCTCTATCCGGAGATAGCGGTCTATCCACCCTCGTTCGGTTAACAGCATGGCAGCTCTTGTCGAAAACTCTGGGTATAGAAGGAATGGTATGGATTGCAGTCACTCGGCTCACTACAGAGTCGCAGGTTTGACGTTGATCGCCTTGTGGTGCCTCTCGTCGCTGCCTGAAGGCTGGAGCCTGGATGCGACGCAACCGATTTCAGGGGAGCGGCGAGAAACCGTCTCGCTGGCTGATGCGGCGATTCGCGCGCTGCAGAACAACCTCGACATCAGTATCAGCCGCTATGCCAAAGAGGGCCGGTTAGCCGACATCGCCGTTGAACAAGCCAAGTTCGATCCGACCGTGGGGGTGAGCGGGCAATATAATCGGAACGTGGATCCGCTCAATCAACCCTTGTTCGGCGGAACGGGGCCGAATCTTAATCAGATTACGATTTTCGACCAGCGGCATCATTCCTTGGCCATCGACGCGACCAAAAACTTGCTGACCGGAGGCATGCTCGACGTAAGATACAATCCTGTAAGGAACAATTACAATCAGGCAGTCGCCCAAGGGTTTCTCTTCAATCCGGAGTGGGCCGGCGGCCTGACCTTCACCCTGGCCCAGCCGTTGCTCAAGAACGCGGGAATTGCCATCAATAAAACCTTCATCAAGGTGGCTCAAAATAACGCGGAAGTCGAACAGCATGTCTTTCGAGACCGAGTCATGACCGTCATCGCCACGGTTGAACAAACCTACTGGGAGCTGGTATTTACGATTGAGAATTTGACGGTGGCGCAAGCCGCCTTGAAGGCCGCCGAGGAGCTCTTGGCGAACAACCGTGCCAAGGCCAAGGCCGGCGTGATGTCCACCGTCGATGTGCTCCAAGCCGAGGCCGCCGTTGCGTCCAGAGTCGAGCAGGTCTTGGTGGCCGAGAAAGAGATTCGCGACCAGGAAGACCAACTACGACGTCTGTTGAATCCTGGCGAAGCGGCCCTGAGGAAGGATATGCGTCTCACACCCCTCGATGCTCCCGTCACGGCCCTTGAACCCATCAGCCTGGAGGCAGCGATCGATACCGCGATTGATTCGCGTCCTGAAATCGTCCAGGCGAAAAAGCATGTCGAGTCCGGCGAACTGAATACACAATTTGCCCGGAACCAATTGCTTCCCACCCTCTCGTTTCAAGGGACCATTGGGCTCACCGGGATAGGAAGTGATTTTGGCAGCTCTTTCAACAGAAACTTCAGCGGCGATTTTTACAATTATGGGGCGGGCCTGCTGTTCAGCTATCCGATCGGGAATCGCTCTGCCATCAACACGTACAACAAGCGCCGACTCGAGGCCAGAAGCGCGGAGGCGGCGCTTGCCAGCGTCCGCCACGAGATCATTGTCGGCGTCCGTGAAGCGGTGCGCCGGGTCCAGACAGACTTTAGACGCATCGAGACCACACAGTCGGCGCGGATCTTGGCGGAAAAACAGTTGAAGACGGAGCAGGAACGGTTGAAGGTCGGACTCAGCACGACTCGTTTTGTGCTTGATTTTCAGCGCGACCTCGCAACCGCGCAAGGAAACGAGTTACGGGCCATTATTGATTACAACAAGTCGCTCTCGAACCTTTCGCGTCATAAAGCCACGACGTTGGACCGCTATCATCTCGAACTGTCATAGCCCTTGTCCCGTCCCCGGC
>JAYROD010000374.1:0-4254 GCA_041911835.1 Fimbriimonadaceae bacterium
AACAAGTATCGACGGAGTCGGCACGAAGACCAAAGTTGCGGCGATGGTCGGGAACTTCTCCGGGCTCGGTTTCGACATTGTCAACCATTGCGTGAACGACATTTTGTGCCAGGGAGCGCGACCGCTTTTCTTCATGGACTACTTCGGGTGCTCCCGATTGCACGAAGAGGAGTTCGTTCAAATCATCCAAGGGGCCGCTCAGGCTTGCCAAGCTGCCGGATGCGCCCTGATCGGTGGAGAGACGGCGGAAATGCCCGGCGTCTATCATGATGGCGAGGTCGACATCGTGGGATCGATCGTCGGCATCGTGAGCGAGCCGAAACGCCTGCCTCAGGGCAGGATGAACGCTGGGGACCTCTTGATCGGAATTGCGAGCAATGGGCTCCACACGAACGGATTTTCTCTCGCCCGAAGGGCCCTGTTTGAAGTCGGAGGACATTCTGTCAAAGATGAGGTGCCAGGGCTCGAATCGAGCATTGGGGAGGAGCTGCTGCGCCCGCACCGTTGTTATTTCTCGTCGGTCTATCCCATTCTTCAGGATTCAGCGGATATTCTTGCGGTTGCCCACATCACCGGTGGCGGCTTGGTCGACAATCTCCCCCGCGTCATGGCTTCGCCAGTACAGGCGAAAATCGAGCGTCGGTCTTGGAGCGTGCCTCCCATCTTTAGGCTCATCCAAGAGGCCGGCAACGTGCCGGATCAAGAGATGTTCCGCACCTTTAACATGGGAATCGGCATGGTGCTGATCGTGGCGAAGGACGCGGCGCCAGGAATCATCCAGCGGCTGCATCAGGCAGGTGAAATGGCCGCCGTCATCGGGGAGATCCAGCGCGGCCCTCACGATGTACAGATCGTCTAGACGCAGCTACGAAAGTTTGAAGATGAAGCGCGCATTGCCGAAGGCGACTTCCGATCCGTCCGATAGTTCGGCCTCGTCGATTTTCTCGAAATCGTCGCGCAAAATGAAGGTGCCGTTTGACGACCCCAAGTCCTGGACCTTCCAAACGCCATCCTCTTCCCATAGCTTCGCGTGCTTCCGACTTACATAGGACCCTTCGGGAATCGTTCCCAGATCGACGTCAATCGGCCCCACCGAGGGATCGAACCGTCCGACGATCGAAGGCGAAGCAACTGCGAACACGACGTCGGTTTCGGCGTTGTTGCGCTTTAGGATCAGCCTCGGCCCAGATTCCGCCGGCGTCGGCTCGGCGCCCTCTTCTGCTTCGGGAGCTTCTTCGGCTTCGGAAGGCTCTGTCGCCTCGAAGTCTTCATCAACGATCGGCTGGTCATCCGTGTGCATGTCGTTCATCATTATTCCTTTTCGCTCTGCCTATCGTACCGAAACCCAGAACGGCTATCGAACAAATGAGGGCTGGGATTAGCGTCCCGATGCTGAGCCGGGGGCTCTCGGCGACGCGATCGGCGAGTTCCTTCGGCAGATCTGCGCGGGGGAGCACGATATTCGTGGCGCTTCCGTCAGGAACAAAAGCGACTTCCAGATTCGGATTACCTGTTCGCAGCCCGTAGACAAGCCAGCCCGACCCGAGCGCGAACGCAAGGACCATCGATGCGACGATTGCAACCCGAGAGGGTCGGAACCTGTGGAAGAGGCCATAGGAAAGGCAAACCGGGAACAGCAGCGCGCCTGTGACGATCCCGCCCCAGGCGTACCAAAGGCTGACGACACTTTGAATACTGAGCGCTAAGCCGATCGCAACGACGCATCCCAACGCGATGCCCATCCTCGACCAGTTCGTTAGCGCAGACTCCGTTGGGGCTTTGGCGATTCTCCCCACGACGTCTCGCCCCAGGGTGGAGCCACTGACCAGCGCGTAACCCACCATCGCGCTGAGAATGGTGCCGAGCATTCCGCAAATGAAAACGGCTTTGAGTCCCGCCGGCAGCACCTCGTCGCCGAAGAGCGGGAAGATCATGAGGGGCTCCGGCGGGGTCTGCTTCATGAGCGCGAGCGCATACATGCCGGTCGAAATCGTCAGGAGATCGAAGAGCATCCAGAATCCAATCGAGATGAGAATTCCTTTCCTGCCGATCTCTTGGGTTGCTGCGCTCGCCGCGCGTTGGTGGAATCCTGGGTCGACCAGTGTCCAAGCGCCCAAAATGAAGAAGCTCGCCACATAGGCCACACCGGAGCCTCCGTCCCACGTCAGCAGAGTCTTATTCGATAGGCCTTGCCATGTTGGCCAAGGGGGATAGCTCAGCCAACAAAAGACGACGATCACCGCGAAGCCGATGTACATCATCGCGAATGCAAGAAGCGAAACCCGGGCGTCCGCCAGCAGCCCCCCTTTGTACAAGAACAACGTACCGAAGATCGTCGCCGCGACCACTGAGATGGCTAGCCCCCATCCCGTAAGCAGTTGAGCCAGGACTCCGAGCATGAGCACATGCGCCGCCGGGACGGCGAGTAGAAAGACGAGCGCAGCCCCGATAAGCCCCGCCGATTTGCCGAACTGTCGCTCCAACCTTTCGGGAATGCTGATCTGGTCGGCGGCTCTGACGCGTTTCGCCAGGAAGACAGCATAGATGCCTCCGAATACGTAATAGGGGACACCCAAGAGAACCAGCGTTCCAAGACCGAAATACGATACCGATTCGCCGACTCCCAGAATGCCGCCATACCACGTCGAAACCAGTGTCGCCACGAAGAGGGGCAAGGTGAGGCTTCGGCCTGCCGCGATAAATTGCAGAGTCGTATTGGACCGCAGCTTGGCCGAAAAGCCCAGAGCCAATATGGCCGCGAGCATCAGTCCGATGATCGCGATGTCCCAAGCTTCCAGATGGAGGCGGGGCGCTGCCTCGGCTACCACGTGGGCATCTCTTCTCTCGTATGCTCGACGAAGAGCAGCATGAGCCCTTCCGAGATATAGACGGAAACCGCCTCTCGCACCGCTCGATTCGAAATGCTGACAACCCGATTCATCGCCATTTCCGCGTCCGCAATGGGCCACTCGACTCCTGCCAAATGGACCCCTGTCGATGGGATGATCGGCAAGAGCGAGATTCTTCGTCCGGGCGACGTAGCGGCCGTATACGTGGACCCGGGACGGATCAGGTGCATGATCCCTCTTCTCAGAGCGAACCGAATTTCCATTTCCGATCGTGCAGCGCTGGCGAGGGACGCGAGGACGTGGTCGAGAAGATCTCCCTCGATTCCTGCAATCGTGATCTCGCGATGCCCTAGCGTTTCCGCGACGGCGAGCAGCTTGTCTGCATCCGACCGGTTCTGGTCCGGAATCTCATGAACAATGATCGGCGAAGCGAGTGTCGATGGGCTGACGGAATCCATGTCGCCGACGACGTGGTGCGGCTCAAAACCCGCTCGAATGAGAAGGTCGGCCGCCCGATCGGCGGCCAGCACGACATCCGCAGAGGCCGCCCACGCGGCCATCAAATCTGCGGGCATGTCTTCCCCGGCGAGAGCTCCGAGCACCCGCATACCCATAAGACGAGTTTAGCCGATACTGCACAGGCGTAAACCATTCAGTCGACACGTAGAGAAGGGCTGAAAAATCATGGAAAATGGCGAAAAATGGCGAATAGGAAAGCATTCAAAGTCGAAGATCGGCAGGATTGGCAAAATTCGACCTCAGCGAAGATATCTGAGGACTGGCGCAATCGAAATGCCTGTGTAATAATGCAGTTCCCGACCACTGGGAAGGGGTCCTTTTGATTGTCATGTTAGACCAGTTTTCGCTCATGGACGGCGAGAGTACGATTCAATTTCGGCAGGCATGGGAACACGTGATCGGACGGATCGCCAAAGACGTTCCCAAAAATGTTACGGATCGATTCCTCAAGCCCCTCGTACCGGTTGGATTGGAAGAAGGCGTCGCCATCGTCACTGCGCCTGGCGCGTTTGTACAAGAGTGGGTGCGAGAGCGTTATCTCAAGCGCATCCAGCTTGGACTAAGTGAGGAGCTAGGCGAGCAGATAAAGCTCGATCTGCGGGTAGAGGCTCGCGAAAAACCGACCGTTGCTCCCGTCGCTTCCGTCGCGACCGTGGCGCCTGCAGTCGACTCCAGCCCAAGATTCAAGCCTCATCCAAGCTTTCGCTTCGATACATTCGTTGTTGGACAAAGCAACCGTCTAGCGTATGCCGGCGCGAAGGCCGTGGCAGCAGACCCTGGGGTGAAGTACAATCCGCTCTTCATTTATGGCGCTTCCGGACTGGGTAAAACGCACCTGCTCCATTCGATCGCTCACACAGTTCTGCAAAAAGACCCACGTTATCCG
>JAYROD010000375.1:0-4341 GCA_041911835.1 Fimbriimonadaceae bacterium
ATATAAGGGTGGCGTTGGCACGATGTTGGCAGGTTGTTAGCAACCAACGGATTGACGGCACGCTTACGACGAGCGATGGTTTTCCGATGAGCTTGCTCCCACCTGCAAGCCGCCCGACAACGCACCCAACCTAAGGACTTCCCGGCAGGCCGAGTTTCAGCACAGCGCCACACAAAACGTGGCCCGGACGGCGCGCCATCGCGCCCCTCGAAAAGGAACTCGGAACACTTGAATCAACCCCATGACCGCTCATCGCGGAAGCACACCCCATCCATAGATCGAAAACAGCTCAAGAGGGCGGCAAAGCTCCGCTCCCAACAAAAGCGGGCGACCGGCGAGGCCGCGCCCCTTGACCAATGGCTCCTCCGCGTGCGAGACGCGGGGCGCCTCGACCCAGCAGCGGGCTTTCAGTGCCGCAAGTGTGGTGCACAGGTGGAGTGGTCGGGCGCAGGTTCCGCGCATCGGAATCATTGCCCACACTGTCTCTTCAGCCGCCACCTCGACAATGAACCTGGCGATCGCGCCTCTGACTGCGGCAGCCTGATGGAGCCTATTGGACTCTGGGTGCGTCAAAAGGGCGAGTGGGCGATCATTCATCGATGCACTGCCTGCGGCGAGCTCAGTTCCAACCGAATAGCCGCAGACGACAACTCTATACTCCTACTGTCACTCGCGGTCAGGCCACTGGCTTCGCCTCCCTTTCCCCTCGATGCGATGGTTGATCGAACTGGTTGGCCGTTTGGAACGGGACCGGAATAACGGAGGCGGGATCTCCCGCCTCCGTCTGGGATGCTATAGCCGAGAAAGAAACTCGGAGAGCTGTTTTTTGGCCGTCGCACTCAAGAGCAGGAATCGAGCTCGGCTGGTAGCCGCTTCGCCCCCATGTGCCTTGATCGCCTCGAGGATCGACCTTGCCCTGCCGTCATGCATGAGGAATGGCCGGAACCTCAGGCCCCATAGCGGACTCGTCCGGAATTGATCGCCTGAAGCTTGGCCTTGCTGAATGCCGTCCGCCAGGGCTGAACCCATGTGGTGGAGCAGCAAATCGGAATAGAGGTTAACCTGCTTAAACGCCAGCGCTGCGACGGGCGAGGCGCCAGTTGTCATCGAAGGCACGTGGCAGGAAGTGCAATTGATCTGCTGGAAGATCGCTCGGCCCGCAATCGAGCCGGCAGTATCCGGCAATGGAGGTGGGGGCATCGTGAAACGCATGAAATCAGCCAGCGCGCTCACGTCCCCGCCCTGATCCTCGGGGTCGGGTACGGGATCCGCTCCTGGAGGAATCGGCTGCCCTTGGGGCAACACTTCTGTCGGGAACGAGGGGTTGGTCACGCCCATTTCGTTCCGATAAGCGTCGCCTGCAAATCCATGCGTCGTCGAGTGCTGTGCCTTCCAGCCAAAGCGACCCAATTCGACTTGGCCCGTATCCGGGTTCACCACCATATTGGCAAAACCCATCACGCCACCCGGCTGCGGCTGTCCTGACCGCGAAAGAATCGTGGCATCGGGGATAGCCTCGACAAGTCCCATGCCGAATACCGGAGTCGTTATCCGATGCGAAATGAAGGTCGCCTGTGGGGGCACGACCTCGGGGGGCACCGGATAGTTGGGGATGATCTCTCTGAGTGACCGCGACTGGATCAGCGGACCGCCAACCGATTCGAGATCCGAATAGTGGCCATTTACGATCGCTCCGATCCTGGTGACAACGGAGACTCCCAAATTCGTACTGGCGCCACCTGGCGCTCCTCCCTGGTGGCACTGTGCGCATGCCACGCCGTTGAAGACCGGTCCGAGCCCCGTCTGGGGTCCTTCGTTCTGAAGAAACTGGTTCAGCCCGGCGTTAAAGCGCTGGAGCTCCGCTTGCGTGAGCCCGGGCAACGGCCCGCCTATAGGTGGCGGCTGCAACTTCACCGCGCCTGAATCCTTCATGGCAGCGAACACGAAGACCGCTGCGCCGCACACTACTGCAACTTGTCGACTCCAATTCTTGAACCGCATCCTATCCCTCCGCCACCCTCATCTTAGGGGTTTCTCGAAGTGCATTCTCGCTTCCCATTATGAGGAAATGATTAGATAACCGGAATTTCACTCAACCGCGAACCGGGCCACCGATGGGCTCCAATCGAGGACCCCTGCTCGTCCAATCGAAAAGGACCTTTCATGAAAAAGTACATCGCGGAATTCATTGGCACGTTCTTCTTGGTGCTGACCATCGGCTGCACCATCGTGGGGGGAGGCGCCGGCGTGATTCCCCCGCTCGCCATCGGTGGCGCGCTCATGGTCATGGTCTACGCTTGCGGCCACATTTCGGGTGCCCACTTTAATCCCGCAATTACCTTCGCGATCTTCGTTCGAGGCAGGTGTGACGCGAAGGACGTGGTTCCCTACTGGATCTTCCAGGTGGTGGGCGCAACGCTCGCCGCATTTTGCGTGAAATGGATGTTTCCCGACTCGTCCCCGACGGCGATGTCGCCCCAAGTTGCTCCGGCATTGGTCGCAGAATTCCTTTTCACGTTCGCACTCGCTTGGGTTGTGCTCAACGTCGCGTCTTCGAAAGGAACGGCGAACAACTCGTTTTATGGATTGGCCATCGGCATGACCGTCATGGCTGGGGCATTTGCCGTGGGCGGAATCTCCGGCGGCGTCTTCAATCCTTCGGTCGCTGTCGGAATTTCCATCATGGGATTGTCAACGTGGGCGAACATCTGGATCTACCTGGTTGCCCAGTTTGCCGCAGCATTGGTTGCCGGGTTCGTCTTCAAGTCGATCAACACAGACGATCCTGCGCCAGCGGAAATCGACTAGAAATCTCCAGCCAGAAATGTAGTTCGGGGTGGCCGTAATTGCGGCCCCCCCGAACATTGTCGCAAATTGGGATCGCTAGGTCTTGATTTGAATATCGACACCGCTCGGCAGATCGAGCCGCATCAGCGCGTCGATCGTTTTGTTCGTCGGCTCGTGGATGTCGATCACGCGGTTGTGCGTTCGGAGCTCGAAGTGCTCCATCGACTCCTTATCGATATGGGGGCCACGGATTACGCAGAACTTGCGGATGTGCGTGGGCAACGGACTCGGGCCACTGATCCTCGCGCCTGTGCGCTTAGCGGTTTCCGTGATCTTTTCCGCCGATTGGTCCAGGATACGGTGATCGTAGGCCCGGAGCCGAATTCGAACTTTCATTGCATTTGCCATAGCTGTTTCTCAAAAAGAACGCCCCCGGACTGGTGAGTCCGGGGGCTTTTCTTTTTACTCGTACACCTTGGTGATGGTGCCGGCTCCGACCGTTCGGCCACCTTCTCGGATAGCGAACTTGGAACCCACTTCCATGGCGATCGGATGGATGAGCTCGATCGTCATGGTGATGTTGTCACCGGGCATGACCATTTCAACGCCCGTCGGAAGGTTGAGCGTCCCGGTCACGTCCGTCGTTCGGAAGTAGAACTGCGGCCGATAGCCGGTAACGAACGGCGTGTGTCGGCCGCCCTCTTCTTTCGAGAGGACGTAGACTTCAGCGTCGAACTTCGTGTGCGGCTTGATCGAACCGGGCTTGGCGATAACCATGCCGCGCTCGATATCCTTTCGGTCGACGCCTCGGAGCAGAAGTCCGACGTTGTCGCCGGCTTGGCAGAAGTCCAGCAGCTTGCGGAACATCTCGATTCCGGTGCACACCGTCTTTCGGCTCTCCGGCTTGAGGCCGACAATCTCGACCTCTTCCATCGACTTCAGTTGACCTCGCTCGACACGGCCCGTCGCCACGGTGCCACGACCAGTGATCGTGAAGACGTCTTCCACAGCGCAGAGGAACGGCTTCTCGGTGTCGCGCTGTGGCGTCGGAATGAAGCTGTCCACGGCGGCCATCAGGTCGATGACCGGCTTGAACGCAGGATCGTCGACGCCGGCGCCCTTCTCAAGGGCTTCCATCGCCTTTACAGCGGAACCCTTGATGATCGGACAGCCCTTGAAGCCGTACTTCTCGAGCAGGTCGTTGACTTCCATCTCGACGAGGTCGAGCAGTTCGGCGTCGTCCACCTGGTCGGTCTTGTTGATGAAGACCACGATGTAAGGAACGCCAACCTGGCGAGCCAGCAGGATGTGCTCGCGGGTTTGGGGCATAGGACCGTCTGTCGCAGACACAACCAAGATCGCGCCGTCCATCTGGGCGGCGCCCGTGATCATGTTCTTGATGAAGTCGGCGTGGCCGGGACAGTCGACGTGGGCATAGTGACGAGTCTCCGTCTCGTACTCTTGGTGCGAGATGTTGATCGTGATGCCTCTGGCCTTCTCTTCGGGCGCCGAGTCGATCTCGTCGTAGCTGACCTTCTTCGAGAGGCCCTTTTG
>JAYROD010000376.1:0-3237 GCA_041911835.1 Fimbriimonadaceae bacterium
CTCCAAACACCTATTCGTTCCTGGCGTTCGCGGACGGCGAGGTGGCTGGTGGAGGGGCGCTCGGCGCCGCCGCCGGTGTGGCCTGGATGCAGGGCGCGAGCGTTCTCGCGCGATTTAGGGGCCGTGGGATCCACAAGGCGCTGCTGCAGACTCGTCTGAACCTGGCGTCGGAGCTCGGGTGCGAGATGATCTGCATGGGGGCGCTTCCTGCCGGAACCTCGCAACAGAACGCGCAAAAAATGGGGTTCCAGGTGGCGATGACGAAGGTCAGTCTCGAGTGGGATTGACGGCGCCTGAATGAACCCCGCAAGGATACCGGTCGTCTTACGATTGCACAAACATTTCACGAGGTGAAAACGCAGTGAAAGACATAAGAGCACGTCTGGCGGCAGCAGCCGCCTTGATCGTGATGGTGGGTTCCACCCTCCTTCCACTTACCGCATCCGCCCAAAGCACGTCTTCGATCCGGCACCGCCAGGAAAAGAAGAACGAGTGGCGCAATCTGACCATCGGTTCGGGGGCGCTCAGCATCCTAGGACTACTGAGCGGGCAGGGCACGCTCGCCCTGATCGGCGCCGCCGGGGCGCTTTACTCGGTCGACCGCTACGAAAAGGACAGGAAGAGCCAAAGCAAACTGGAAAAACAGCGAGCAGCGCTCTACTCGCGTACGTCGTTCACCAAGAGTGGACACCGATACGTTCGGAAGACCGTTCATAGGAACGGCAAAACCTACTACACATTCGTCCGTGTGAGCTAGGCTGCCGAGCGACTCAGGGGCAGGCTCACCGAGCCCAAAAGGTACAATCCAGCCTGCCCCACATGGACCAAGCGCACATCCGCAATTTCTGCATCATTGCGCACATCGACCACGGCAAATCCACCCTCGCAGATCGATTGATCGAGCGCTGTGGAGCCGTGCGGGGCGCCGCGCGTGAGCAGATGCTCGACACGATGGATATCGAGCGCGAGCGTGGCATCACGATTAAGATGACAGCCGTTCGACTGGCCTATACCGCGCAAGACGGAGGCGAATACCAGCTCAATCTTATCGATACGCCTGGTCACGTCGACTTCACTTACGAGGTTTCGCGTTCGCTGGCCGCCTGCGAGGGTGCGCTGCTTGTCGTCGACGCCAGCCAAGGCGTCGAGGCCCAGACCATCGCCAACGCGAGCATGGCCATGAATCAGAATCTCGAAATCGTTCCGGTCATTAACAAAATCGATCTTCCCCACGCCGACGTAAATCGAGCCAAAGAGGAGATCGAGCACGCGGTGGCGATCGACGCGTCGGATGCCGTTCTCGCCAGTGCAAAGACAGGCGAGGGAATCGACGACATTCTCGAGGCTATTGTGAACCGCATCCCGTCGCCACGGGGGGACGCGAAAGCTCCGCTGCGTGCGCTGATCTTCGACTCACACTTCGACAGCTATCAAGGCGCCGTCGCCTACGTTCGCGTCGTGGACGGCAGCGTCAAACCGGGAGACAAGATCAAGATGATGTCGACGGGTTCGACATTCGACGTGGACACCGTCGGCGTCTTCCGCCCTGCGCTGGAGCGCACTCAGCGGCTGCAAACTGGCGAGGTTGGCTTCCTGACCGCCGCGATGAAGAATATTGGCGACGCGGGAGTCGGCGATACGGTCACGTCGGCAGCTCATCCGGCCCATGACCCGCTTTCGGGATATCGCAAGGCAAAGCCAATGGTTTTCTGCGGGCTTTTCCCTGCGGACGGCGAGCACTATGAAGATCTCCGCGATGCGATCGAAAAACTCAAGCTGAACGACGCCGCGCTCGACTTCGTGCCCGAAAACTCGGTAGCGCTCGGGTTTGGATTTAGGTGCGGGTTCCTGGGTTTGCTTCACATGGAGATCGCGCGTGAACGGCTAGAGCGCGAATTTGGCCTCGATCTGATCTTGACTGCTCCGAGCGTCGATTACGCTGTTCATAAGACAAACGGAGAGGCACTGCATATCAGCAACCCCAGCGCATTTCCGAGCCCCACCGAAATTGCTTTCATCGAGGAGCCCGCCGTTTCGGCAACCATCATGTGCCCTCAGGAATACGTGGGAACGGTGATGACGCTTTGCCAAGAGCGGCGAGGAGTCTTCAAGAAGACCGAATATCCCAGCCAGAACCGGGTAATGATCTATTACACGATGCCGCTCAGCGAGATTCTCTTGGATTTCTTCGACAAATTGAAGTCTTCCACTCGGGGCTACGCCTCCTTCGACTACGATTTGACCGACTATATGCGGTCCGATCTCGTCAAGGTCGACGTCATGCTCAATGGAGACATCGTAGACGCCCTATCCTTTATCGTCAGCAAACAGTTCTCTTATATCCGTGCGCGAGCTATGGTTGAACAATTACGCAAAGTCGTTCCGCGTCAGCAATACGAAGTGCGCATCCAGGCATCGATCGGTCAAAAGGTTATTGCAGCCGATACCGTTAAGCCCTACCGGAAGAACGTCATCGCCAAATGCTATGGCGGAGACGTCACGCGAAAACGAAAGCTTCTCGAAAAACAAAAAGAGGGCAAGAAACGCATGAAACAAATCGGCACGGTGGAGTTGCCTCAGGAAGCATTCCTCAGCGTGCTGAAAGTCGCCGAGTAAGCAGCTTAGTTTCGGTGTTCGCGCGGATACAGTTTTTCGCCCGCACGCACTTCGACGCTCAGAATGTTCTCCTTGGGAGGAAGCGGGCATGTCGCGAAATCAGTGAAGGCACAAGGGGGATTGATGGCGCGATTGAAATCGAGTACAACGATGCCAGCCTTGGGCCCCGGAGTATTGAGAAAGCGCCCGGCGGCATACGTGCTCTTGCCGCTTGTCAGGTCCTTAAAGTTGAAGAAAAGACCCTCACCCTCAGACTGCGCTTCCAGGTGACATTTCTTACCATTTAGAGTGAACTCGACATACCCTGGATTTGGCATCATGGCCGTGTCGCCAAGTACGTTCGTGATCGGCATAGCCTTTGGTTTTGGATAGGCATAGTACTGAGCCTGTATGCGATATTCCGAATCGATGGGATACCTCTTTAAACCGCTAAAGTTCTTGCGATTCGGATTCTAGGTATCCCATTTTCTCAGTCCAAGTCGGGACCCTCGCTGAATCAACATCATCTTGATGGACCCGAAGGTCACCATATCTGGGTTTAGTTCATTGTCGGATTTCAAGATTCTGTGATCGACAACAGATTGGTTAACGCGAACCTGATGTCCTGCTGCAACACGAAGC
>JAYROD010000377.1:0-2433 GCA_041911835.1 Fimbriimonadaceae bacterium
GTTATCGAAATGAAGCGGTCGACCGTACGCACTCCCACACATTTCACCAGGTTGACGCGTTCATGGTCGATGAGGGCGTCTCGATGGCGCATCTCAAGGGGACGCTCGGAGCCTTTGCGCGCGCGATGTTCGGTGAAGATGTCACCGTGCGATTCCGGCCCGACTTCTTTCCATTCGTCGAACCTGGTGTGGATTATGCGATTTCAACCAAGAAACTCTTCGATGGGAGATGGGTCGAGCTGGGCGGCGCCGGACTCGTCCACCCGAATATTCTCGAGCATTACGGAATCGATACGGAGCGCTACTCGGGATGGGCCTTTGGGCTCGGAGTCGAGCGCGTACCCATGATGGCGTATGGCGTCGACGACCTTCGGCTATTCCTCGAAAACGACATCCGATTCCTCGAGCAGTTTCGTTAGGGCAGCGGCTCCATTCGCGCGGCGACGAGCAAGCGATACCAGTCTTCGCGGCTCATTTCAATCGAATCAGATCCGACCGCATCTCGAATGTGATCCGGGTTGGCCGATCCGACAATCGGGATCATCATGGACGGGTGCTTGAGGAGCCAAGCGAGCGCGATGCACGTCCTAGACACGCCGTACCGCTTAGACATCGCATCCATCATGGCAATCAGTTTTTGCAGGCCTTCCCTCTTTGGATGGTCGGCTGGAACACGGCCTCTCGAACCCAAGAACCCGCCCCCCAAAGGGCTCCAGGAGAGCGGGGTGATCCTCTTTTCGAGGCACTGATCCAACGTGCCGTCATAGAAGCAATTCAGCCGACCCAAGTGAATCTCAACTTGATTGACGACGAGCGTAAAGGGGCACCAAGCCTGCAAAGCGCTGTACGTCGACGGCGGGAAGTTACTGACACCGAAGTAGCGAACCTTCCCTTGGCGATGCAGGATTGCGAATGCCTCGGCGACCTCTTCAGGGTTCATCAGGAAGTCGGCGCGATGGAGCTGATAGAGGTCGATGGTCTCGATTCCGAGGCGCGCCAACGAGGCATCGCACGCCTCCAGGATGTGCTCCTTTGAAAAGTCAAATCGATGCGGGGCGTCGGAGATCGGTTCGCCCGGAAATCGAATCCCACACTTCGTGGCGATCAAGATGTCTCTTCGCATCGAAGGGATCCGATGCATCAAGCGGCCATGGATGGCCTCACATTCGCCTCGGCAATAGATGTCCGCGTGGTCGAATAACGTATAGCCGGCCTCATATGCCGAGAGCAGCGCCTTGTGGGCCGCTTCCTCCCGAGCAGGGGTGACCTCGAGAGGATTCCAGGTGCCGGCAATTCTCATGCAGCCGTAACCGAGCCGCGACGCGACGAGTTCAGTCTCCCCGATCGATTGAGTGGTCACAACTCAGTGTGACCTATCCTGAATCTTTGACCGCCCTTAAGGCGCTCGGCGAGCCAGAATGCGCACACGCATCGGATCCGACGGAATACCGTTAGCCACTACAGTGAGCTGGGATGGACCTGGCTCGATCGACGCCGGAAGCTTGAAGTTCGTCGATACGACCGCGCTTCCCGTGGCAATTGCCATCGTACTGTGTCCAAACGTGCGGCAATAGAACACGTGACCCGTTGCATTGTTCCTGATCCGAATGATCGGATAGTTCGTCGCTACACCTGCTTCGTCGCCATATGCTACGGCCTGCGTTAGTCCATTCAACTGTCTGCCTTGAAGTATGTATGTGCCTCCCGGGGCGAGTACCGATGCAACATAGGTGACTGACGGCTTCCAAGCTGGATTGGCGCCCGTCGAAGGAGTGAAGACCTGAATCTGGCCTTGAGCCGCAAAAAGCAGTTGACCGGTCGGTGTGATCATCATGCGCCCAATAAATGGCTGCCCAGTGCTATTCGGCGGAGCCGTGACCTGCGGCAACACAGTTCCTGTTCCCGCCCATTCGAAAAAGTAAGTCGGTGTCTCGTAGGTGCCGCCGTTCGCGGTGACGGGGCCTCCCGTGATCATCACATGGCCGTTTGGAAGCACGGCGGCGGGAGCATCCTCGGCGCCGATCATGCGGGAGTTAATCGTTGGGAAGTCCGGTCCATTGGCCCAAGTCCCGGTTCCAGTAGGGGTCCCTGGCATCGTATAGAGTCCCGTGTGGGGCGTTCCTCCAATCACAAATGCTCGACCATCTGGGAGGGTCAGCGCGGCGCCCAGCTCGAGAGAACTGGGGAGCACCAGGTTCTGGAGTGTGTTTCCGGCCGTCACCCAGGTGTTCGTAGAAGGGACCCACCTTTCGGTCGCGGGATGCAGGCGGCACTCGACGCAGAGCACCGAATTGTCGGGCATAAGGGTCCAGGATTCTTCCGTGCATTGCGTGTCGTTTTTGAGCGGACCGGCGGTCCAGATTCCGGTCACCGGATCCCAGAACGCGCAGTTCTTGCTGCTGATCGAACCGAGGAAGAACCTGCCATCGGCGA
>JAYROD010000378.1:0-4608 GCA_041911835.1 Fimbriimonadaceae bacterium
GCAATCTGCTCATGCTGCCGACGGGTCAAGTGCTCTATACCGACTTCAGCAGCGATGTTGAAATCTACACTCCAGTCGGCGCCCCCCAGGGAATTTGGCGCCCGGTCATCGTCAACCCTCCCGCGACGGTAATCAAGGGCCAGGCATTCGTGCTTTCCGGCCGACAGTTTAACGGCTTATCGCAGTGTTCGAACTATGGTGACGACTCTTCGAACGCCACCAACTATCCCATAGTGCGATTGACCAATATCTCGACGGGCCACGTTACTTATTGCCGAACATTTAATCACAGCACAATGGCAGTTGCCACCGGAAACACTCTTGTTTCAACGAACGTGGTCGTCCCCAATACCGCTGAAGAAGGCCCGAGCAAGATGGAGGTCGTAGCAAACGGAATCGCCTCAAATTTCGTGAACGTTACCGTCACCGGTTTCAACTTCCCGCCGATCGCGTTGACGAAGATCGAAGGCGGCCAATCGATTGGCGGCATTCCGGAGATTACGAGCGCCGATGGCAACTACTATCAGCTCTACTCAGCGAACGTTCCGCAACTCGGACAATGCGCGACTCCCGCAGTGGAATTCGCCCTGCCAACGAACAACTTCTCGCAGTTGACGTTCTCGTTCAGGTCGTTTGCGGCCTCGGGAGTCACTGCGTTGTATTTCATCTACAATTGGCAGACCGGTCTGTGGGAGAACAAGGGCGCGGTACCGCAATATCCCACGCCTACGGATACATCCTTCACGATCAATTCCCCACCGGCAAAATACTTCAGTGCGCAAAACCATGTGAAGATTGCCATTCGGGCGCTAATGCCGATAGGCATGCTAGGCAATCCTTACCAGTTCGTGTTCAACGTCGATCAGGTCAAGCTTAGCCCTTAGCGAACAATAAAAATCAAGAGCCCGGAGCCGACTCGGCTTCGGGCTTTTTTGTTCCCTTCTTTCACGGGCTATCGATTGCTGTAAAGGTACATCATCAAGAAACACAGCCCGATGACGAGCAGCGCTCCTAATCCCACGATGCTGTAAACGATCGCAGCCTTGCGTGTCGACGCTCCTGTTTGACCGTTGAATTCATAGCGACACGCACGGCAGCGGGTTAGGTTCAATAGACTCGACCCCAGAATGCCTCCCCACCAGGTGTAGTTCACTCTTTGAAGGTCGAGGCTGCCGCACCTTGGGCACGACGGAGCTTGTACGGGCGGAGCGGTCGGCTGCGCTTGAATCGGAGGTGAGATAGGGGATGGCTCGGGCTCCATAGGACTATCCTAGCCCGCCGTTTGTTCGATCCACAAGACCGGCTTTCGTTCCCAACGTACCAGGTACCTTCTAATCGTGGGTCCTGATCGCCAAGCCCTCGCCAGAGATATTGTCCAACGATTTGGCTGGAATACCACCTGCTTTCAGATTCTCAATCCAGGTATTGCTCGTTGGTTCGATGCTTCGGAATCGAGCGTCGTCGGATACATCAAGACGAAGGGCATCCGAGTCGTCGCCGGCGCGCCGGTCACCGACCCCGATAGCCTCGAGCGAATCGTCACGGAATGGGAGTCATTCGATGAGAACAGTCCCTGCTGCTACTTTGGGGCCGAAGAACGGCTCTATGAGTTCATCCGACATCGCCCCGGTTATTCGACCGTTGTCATTGGCGCGCAGCCCCGTTGGTCGCCGGATTCCTGGCTGGACAACGTCGCGACTTCGTCCTCGTTGAGGGCTCAGCTCTCTCGGGCAAAAGCAAAATCGGTAACGGTTTCGGAGTGGCCGCCTAGCCGTGTCAGAGATAACCCCGAGCTTCGCCGCTGCCTCGACCATTGGCTGGGCACTCGCGGCCTGCCTCCTATGCACTTCTTGGTCGAACCGGAGATCCTGTCTGCGCCGGACGGACGGCGTGTTTTCGTCGCAGAGCGAGCCGGAACTGTCATCGGATTCGTGGCCCTCGCGCCTATTCCCGCGAGGAACGCATGGCTCACCGAAATGTTCGTTCGCGGGAAAGGCGCCCCGAACGGTACGGTCGAACTCGCATTGACCCACGCCGTCGCAGCGGTGGCGCAGTCAAGAGCCGAATTTGTGACCATGGGTATGGTGCCGCTCTCGCGCCACGTCGATCTCCATTGGGAAGGCAATCCACGTTGGCTGAGGGGAGTCGGTTCCTGGTCCAGAGCGCACCTAAAGCGCTTCTACAACTTCGATGGTCTCGATTTCTTCAAGAGCAAATTCCTTCCCGACAGGTGGGAGCCAATTTACGTCATCGCGAACCGCCCAGAGTTTACGCCGCGATTTATGCTCGCTGTGATCGGCGCCTTCACGAACGGCCACCCGTTCTGGGCGTTCTTACGAGGAGTCTGGAAGGCGGCCCAACAGGAGTGCCGCTGGTCGATCAGATCTGGTTTGGGATTTTGGCGCAGGACGACCGGCCAAGTCAGCGTGCCCTGTACGACAAATCCACCGACGGCTCCTTAGAGCTTCCAGAGCGCCATGACATATGCCCAGAACTGACTGCGGCTATGTCCGGAAGTAAACGATCGCACGTACGGTCCTGGTGCGAAATATCCGATGCCGGCAGAGAGTTGCTGCTTCGGGGCGAACGAGTAAGTACCCGAAAGATCGAGCTCCGTACCAATATCGGTGCCGCGTCCACCGTTGGCGTCGATGAAGCCAGGGTTGACACCCCCTGCCGCGCTGTACCACCCGTCCGCGCCGTCATAGAGCCAGAAGTGGTGTGCCTCGAACTTGACGGTCATTTTCGGCGTGCAACGATGCTCCAGGGCGCCGGAGACACCGATCATGTTGCGAAGCCCTTGGAGGTCCATGATCCCATAGAATGGGTGGTTGGTCGGATAGAGGTTGTCGAATGTGCGGCTGGTGTTGGAAGAGCTTCCCCCACTCGCAACGTCGAATTCGAGATAGCCATCCGTTTGTTTGGTCAGCGGCTTGGTCGCTCGGGCGGAAAGCGCGAAGGCGGTGAGATCCTTCCCTCCTGATTTGCCAAATTGCACCGCAGCCAAAGCCGTGAGTCCGAACCCCTTTGGCTTCCACTTGAACTGTTGGGCAAGCGTGAAGACTTCCGTCGCAGGGTCCGGCCGATCGTCTTTTTTGAAAATCCCAACCGTTGTGCCGAACGGCTCCTGGTAAGCCGCGTACGCGAGTGTGGCCTCCGCGTTGGGCGCCGGGTTGACCGCCAGCCGCCCCGCGAACACATCCCAGTTCTCTCGCTGAAACCTCAACCCGTCCCAACTCCGCGCGGAGTTCGACCACTCGAGCGCGCCGATCAGCCTTTGATCGAGGAGATCGACCTTCTGGCGTCCCAACGTCCATTTGTCCTTCTGATTGACGAAGACGACGTTGCCTTCGATCAGATCGTAGTTGTCTTTGATCGAGCCGACGCCAACATCCAGCGACGAACGGTTGTCCAAATATTGAAACACTGCTCTGCCCGTCACCTGTGGATTGAACTTGATTTCAACGCCGGGCCTAACCCTCAGGAAGCTGTCATATCGATTGTCTTTCTTATTCCCGTTGAAGTCGCGATCAACGCGCCTTTCAACCCGGTATCGAAGTTCGAGCAAGGCGGTGAAAATCGGTTTGATTTGGTCGGCGGGAACGGTCCACATCGTTTTCTTTCCTCTGGCGATTTGCCGGACTCAGAATTCCATGCAGCCGCTCATTCGGCTATGACAGCGATCATACGAACCCTAGCGTTTTTCCGACTTCTCGATCACATCTTCCACCCAAGACATTCCGCGCATCATCGTCGCGAAACCGACCGTCGTCGTCGCTTGGAGCACCGTGTGTCGAAGCTCATCGGCGCTGGCCCCCGCTTCGAGCGCTTTGCGAGCCTGGCTATGGGCTCCGCCTTCCTGCCCAACGCCCACCGCGATGCCGAGCTTGATCAGCGCGCAAGTCTTGGCGTCAAGCGGCCCCGCATGCGCCACGGCCTGACCCAGGGAGTGGTATGCCTCTCCGATCGCAGGATAGTCCTCGACAAACCGGTTAAATCGATGAGGAAGCTTGTTCATAGGTTTTCATAGTATCGTCTATATCGGCCGACTTTTGTGGCTTGGGTTGGAATGAGTTTCAAGGAGATCGAAGGAGTGTTGTTGACTGGCGGCGCCAGTAAGAGAATGGGCCGGGACAAAGGTTCGCTGACAATCTCCGGCGTTCCGATCGCAGAACGGATCGCCCAGGAAATCGCTGCCGTCTGTGAACCGGTAACCGTGATCGGCAACCAAGAGGTCGTAGGATTCCGGTTCGTTCTCGATGACCGGCTCTATGAAGGGCCACTTTACGCGCTCTCCCGCTTTCATCCCGAGAAGGAAAGGACTTTTGTCGCCTCGTGCGACATGCCCCAATTTCAAAGTGAGGTCGTCGCGGAATTGGCCCGCCACATGGGAGATGCCGACGTTGCGGCGCCGCTCCTCGGGGGTCGCATCCAACCGCTATGTGCCATTTATCGTTCATCCCGACTCGTGTCATGCCGGAAGCACATAGAACTCGGTGAGAGGAGGCTGATGGATTGGGTTGCGACCCTAAAGGTGGCAGCAGTCGAACTGAGCGATCCGAAGCTGGAGAAAGTGATTCGAAGCGCGAATACGCCGGATGAGTGGGA
>JAYROD010000379.1:0-7616 GCA_041911835.1 Fimbriimonadaceae bacterium
GAGTGGGTCGTCGCCTTGCGATCGCACTGCACGCTGATGGAACTGCTGAAAGAGAAAAAGGTCTTCTGCATCATCGATGGAAACGGTCGCATTTTGCCGTGCCGAGCGAGCGCGATTCTTGTAGAATCGGTTGGTCAGGATCTTAAAGAACCAGGCCTTGAAATTGGTTCCAGGTTCGAACTGGTGGAACGCATTATAGGCAGAGACACTTGCATCCTGGACTAAGTCCATGGCGTCTTCTGGACTTGCGGTGAGCTTGAGCGCCGTCCCATAAGCGACGCCGAGCACCGGCTCGAGCAATCGATCGAATTCGGCTCGTCGGTCCATGGGCTATGGGCAAATTATAGATCACGGGACTGCCAGACGTCATACCGAGTAATCTCATTGCTATGCCAGAGGAAATCGCTCCCGCCAAGCCTGAAGAGAAGAAAGAAGAAAAGTACGCCATCGATACTACAGCCGAGCCGATCGTGACCGAGCACAAGTTGAAGATTGGGCAGAAGACGCTCGAATACACGGCGACGACGGGCATGATGCCGATCAAGGACGCGCTAGGCGAAACGGAGGCTGGCATCTTCTTCGTGGCGTATACCGCTAAGTCGAATAAGCCGCGCCCTCTCATGTTTTCCTTCAACGGCGGGCCAGGATCATCATCCGTTTGGCTGCATCTCGGCGCGGTCGGACCCAAGCGGGTGGTCATGAAGTCCGACGGGTCACTTCCTCCACCCCCCTACAAGCTGGAAGACAATGCAGACACCTGGCTCGCAGAGACGGACCTCGTGTTCATCGATCCGGTCGGCACTGGCTACAGCCGTCCAGTCAAGAAAGACGGAGGCGAAAAATTCTGGGGCCTCAAGGGCGACATCGAATCGGTAGGCGAATTCATCCGCATGTATCTCTCCCGGTACGAGCGCTGGTCTTCCCCGTTGTTCCTGGTAGGTGAGAGCTATGGGACCACGCGATCGGCGGGACTGAGCGGCCACCTCATCGAGAAGGGCATCGCATTCAATGGAATCGTGTTGGTCAGCAGTATTTTGAATTTCCAGACGGCGCACTTCACCAAGGGCAACGACCTCCCCTGTGTGCTGTTCCTCCCGACTTACACTGCGACCGCTTGGTATCACAATAAGCTGTCGACCGACCTCCAAAAGGACCTTAAGAAGACGCTGAAGCAGGCAGAGGATTTTGCGCTCGGCGAGTACTCCAACGCACTTGCCAAAGGCGATCACTTGACGGATAAAGAGCGCAAGGACGTGGTGAAGACTCTTGCTCGATTTACCGGATTGCGAGAAGAGTTCGTGGACCAAAGCGAGCTGCGCATCAACATCCACCAATTCTGCAAAGAGCTCCTCCGAGATGAGAAGCGCACCGTCGGCCGGCTCGATTCACGATTCAAGGGCATCGACGAGCGAGCGGTTGGCGATCATGTTGGCCACGACCCGAGCATGAGCGCGATCCGGCCGCCTTATACGGCGATGCTCAATGATTACGTTCGAACCAAGCTTGGCTATAAGACGGACCTTCCCTATCACATCTTGGGTGGTGAAAGCAAGCTTTGGGAGAAGTGGGACTGGGGTTCGGCAGGCGAAGGGCATCCCGATACGAGCGAAGCGCTTCGCGACGCCTTCTCGAAGAATCCTTACATGAAGGTGTTCGTCGCGAATGGCTATTACGATTTGGCGACACCCTATTTCGCAACGGAATATACACTATCCCACCTCGGGCTCGATCCCTCCCTTCGACCCAACATATCGACGGGATACTACGAGGCCGGGCACATGATGTACATTCACGAGGGGATGTTGAAGAAACTACGGGACGATGTATTCAAGTTTCTGAAATCGGCTTTGTAGGCACGTGCGTCTTTTGCCAGGTCTTTTCTAATAGAGACTGTGCTTCTTCGTGCCTTCTGCGCCTCAACTCTTCGAATCCATTGGCGGCTTCGACCTCCAGCGTCTTGGCAAAACTTCCCCCCTGAATCTCGGCAAGAATCTCCTTCATTTCGGCTTTCGAACCCTCATCGATCAGCCGGGGACCCGACACGTAACCGCCCCATTCCGCCGTATCGCTGATCGCCTCTCGCATGCCTTCGAAACCGCGTTCCAAAAGCAAGTCGGTGATCAATTTCGCCTCATGCATGCACTCGAAATAGGCGACCTCGGGTGAATATCCTGCGTTCACCAAAGTCTCAAATGCCGCCTTGATCAACTCAGGAATGCCGCCGCAAAGCACAGCCTGCTCACCAAAGAGATCGGTGACCGTTTCTTCTTCGAACGTCGTTTCATATAGACCGATTCTTGCGCTGCCTATTCCCCACGCGTACGCCATCACGACGCGCAAACATGCCGGGGTGGACGCTGCCACGAGAGCGGGAAGTCCGGCGCCCGCGACAAATCGTTCGCGAAGCGTCTTGCCGGGTCCCTTGGGAGAAATGAGTCCTGATGGAATAGGAGGCCGAATCAAACCAAAATGAATGCAGAACCCGTGCGCGAATAGGAGCGTCTTCTCTGGCGTCAGAACTTGTTCGATCTGCTCCTGATATATGGAGGGCATCGCCGTGTCGGGAACCGTGAGCATCACGACATCCGCCCAGGCAGTTGCGTCCATGATCGGGAGGACGGTAAACCCCGCTTCCTGCGCTGCAATCGCTGAGCCACCACCAATTCTCGCACCGATTCGTACATCCACCCCGGAATCTCTTAAATTGAGCGCGTGCGCATGTCCCTGATTGCCGTACCCAATGACGGCGACCCGTGCATGCAGTATCTGAGCCTTGTCAACGTCGGATTCGCGGTAGATTTTCACGAAGTCACACCGGGCGCCACGGTCGGCACCGTCTTCACGAGCGAATCCGTGGCGTCCCAGAGCGCTTCGTTCGTCTCTCTGGGAATCGCCTCCAAGATCAAATGCGTTTGGGCGACGTATCGGTCGCGTTTGATGCCGATGCGCGTGATGAGCGCTTCGGTGAGATTCGACAGTCGATCCGCCAACTTGACGGTCTTGGCTTCGGCCCCCATGATCTCCTTGATCTCATGGATCATTCGTCGAGTGCGCTCCTCCCAAATCTCCTCTTCGCTCATCTTCTTGCGTTCCTTTGGTGTGAGTTCTTCGCGCGTGAGCTGCTCCACAAGAGTGCGGACGCGTTTGCCGAACTTCTCTTCGAGGCGCTGGGGTTTCACACCGCATTCTTCGATCACGTCGTGCAGGGCGCCGGCGCAAAGGATTTCTTCATCGACCACTCCTCCCACATATCGCAGCTTGACGACGACATCGACGGGGTGCGTGATGTAAGGGATTGCCTGAGAACCCTCGCGATCTTGTCCTTTGTGCTTCTTTGTCGCGAACTCGATGGCTTCGTGAAGGAGAGGAAATTCCATGTGGGCACCTCTCTTATGGTAGCAAATCTACCGTTTCCGTTCTGGGCCAGATAAACTCGCGCCATGTCCGAATTCTCCGAAGTGTGGTTGTTCACGCGGTCGCGGCTCGATCAGTCCATCGCTGGGCTGACGTCCGAGCAAATGGCTTGGCGGCCTCATCCGGCAGCTCACAGCATCTACGAGTTGCTTTATCACATCGCGGGAGCGGAATATTATTGGGCGAGTCGACTGGGCGGGCAGCCCCCGGAGGGAGAATTCGAAAGGCGGCTCGATCGGGCGGTGATTGAGGGTTTTCTGCAGGACGGCAGCTTCCCAATCGGGCCAGAGGATATGAACCCCCTGGCTGTCCAAAGCGCTCTTCAATTCAGCTTTGACAAATTGCACCCTATCATCGAGCATCCATCCGACGAGCAGCTCAGAATGCCTCTGGTGAGTCCGGTCGGAGACAACGTCGATGGACGGACAGGGCTCATTCGGATCGCACAGCACGCGGGCTACCATACGGGTCAGATCTGGCTGATGCGGATGATGCCCGGATTTCCAGAGTAGCCCGGACGTATCGTTCTTGACAAATCCATCGCTGCTTGGCAGACTCCCTGTGGCGCCCAAAAGCGCAGAGGATGTTATGAAATTTAGGTTCGAGCTCAGGCGTTTTCTTTGGTTGGCGGGACTGGTTGGGCTATTAGAGATCGCGACGGGATTCGCGTTGAAATTTCCTTCGGAATCATCGATCTCGGCGACTACGCCAGGTTCCTTGGATACTTTTCACGGCTGCCCACTCAATGGCTCCGTGACTGATCCGTACGACCGGAAATACGCGACGAACGTGCTCAAGAATCGCTACGTTGCGCCGGACGCCGCCCCTTATCACAGCTTCAGTTCGATCAAGAATGCCAAGACCGACGACACGACTCTTCATGAGGATGAGGGCATTACGCTCGAGGGTTACGTGGGAAAGGTCATCAAAGAGGAGCACAAAAAGCCCAACGGGCAGAAATACAGTGAGAGCTGTAATTGCGATCTGTTCGGGGAGGAGAACGTCGACGAACACATCTACCTCTTGCCCACAAAGCAGGCGTACAAACGCTTTTTGGCCACGAACGACAAAAGCCAAGTGATCAACATCGAGACAACGCCGCGCACCAAGGCGCTCGCTCAGCAAGCGGGATACACCTGGACAGTTGAGACCCTCAGCACCTTGAAAGGTCATAAGATTCGCGTCAAGGGCTGGCTACTCAACGACTGGATTCATGCCGACGCCTCGGCGGCGGATGGCGCAACCGGATCCCAAGTAGATCGGGCGACCGTGTGGGAGGTCCACCCGATTACCTATTTTAAAGTGCTCCGCTAGAGCCAATCGTGGGTGAGCCACGCTACTATGAAGCTATGCTTGCTGGATTGCTGGCCATGCTCGTCGCTGGGAGCGCCGCTACGTACGCGCACCACATGCCTTTGGACCACGCGCTCACGCGGCGATGGGTCTATCTTTCGCTGAACTTTCAGGTCGACGAAAACGTGCCCAAGGCGGAGGCGATCATGAGGCGTGCGGCCAAGGCCGGATACAACGGCATCGTAATCGCCGATTACAAGCTTGAGATCCTCGACCTGCTTGGCGACAACAAACCCCGATATACCAAGAATATTGGGCAGATCAAACAAGTGGCGAGCGAATTGAATCTCGAACTCATTCCGACTTTGTCCGGCCCTGGATATGCGAGCGGCATTCTTGCCCACGATCCCAATCTTGCCGAAGGACCGCCGGTCAAGGATGCTCCGTTTGTCGTCAGGAACGGCCAAGCGGACATCGCTCCGGATACGCAGCCTCAACTCATAAATGGAGGTTTCGAGGAAGCGACGAACAACCGCTTGGCAGGGTTCGACTTTCAGGATGGAATCGGCAAATCCACCTTTCGTGACACCGAAGTCAAGCATGGCGGAAGCAGAGCGCTCCGGATGGAAGAGATCGCCGCGAATACACCTGAAAACACGAACTGCCGTGCTACTCAGACGGTCGAAGTGGCTCCTTGGCGGCAGTATCACGTTTCTGCTTGGACTAAGACGGATCGATTCGACTCGGTCGGGGACACCCGCATCGCCGTGATCGGCTATGACGGCAGAACGCTCTGCTTTCAGGACCTTCGCCTTCAGCCAACACAGGACTGGACCGAGCAGCATATAACGTTCAATAGCCAAGGCAACACCAAGGTCCGCATCTATTTCGGAGTTTGGGGTGGCAGGAAAGGAAAGCTCTGGTGGGATGACGCGAAGATCGAGGAGACAGGTCTGCTCAACGTCGTCCGCCGTTCCGAATGCCCCCTCTCGGTTAAGAGTACGGATGGTGCAGAGTACGTGGAAGGAAAGGATTTCAAGAGGATCTCCGATCCGAGGATGGGTCAGGTGCCCTGGCCCGGCTCGTTCGAGATCTTTCACGCGTGGCCCAAGATCATCTTGGAGGATGGCTCGCACATTCGCGAGGGACAGAGGCTGCTGGTCAGCTATTTTCCGGCGGCAATCGTTATGTCGGACCAGGTCGCTTGTAGCCTCACCGATCCAGCGATGTTCGGCATCCTCGAAAACGACGTCAAGAATGTGCACGACTTACTCTCACCGAAGGCCTACTTCTGGGGCCATGACGAAATGCGCTGTGCAGGTTGGGATATAGGCGCCACCAAGAGCGGCAAGACTCCCGGGCAGCTATTGGCGGACCAATTTGCTAAGTGCTATTCAATGGTCAAGCGGCAAGATCCTCAAGCAAGTGTATTCGTGTGGAGCGACATGTTCGATCCGACCCACAATGCCCACGCCGACTATTACATGGTCAACGGCACGTTGGCAGAAAGTTGGAAAGGCGTCCCAAAGGATGTGGTGATCGTCAACTGGAATTCTGGCCAGGCAAAGGCAAGTGCCAAGTTCTTCGCCGACCAGGGTTATCACCAAGTGCTTGCCGGATACTACGATGGGCAGCCGAATGCGATCAGGAAGTGGCTGGACGACGTCGGCAACCTGCCCGGCATCGACGGCGTCATGTACACCACTTGGGTCGGCAATTACTCGAATCTCGAATCCTTCGCTCAGGCCGCTTGGGGCGGTTTATCCGGCGCTACTTTCGGGGATAGATAAGGCTGACCGGCGCCGGCACTATCTTGCCGACCGTCGAAGCCTGGCGCCGATGAGTCGGTACGTTCGGGTGTTCCAACGTCCACCTGCTCATCCACGAAATGAACTCGGTGGGCTGCTGCAATTCGCCGGCAAGGTAATCGAGGATGAAATCGTGAGAGGCCAAGGTGTTCATCGGGTCGGTCACTTCTACCCTCTGCTTCTGTCCGGGAAAATGGCAGAGGAACGGAATCCGCAGATGCACGGGAAATCCAAAATCGGAGGCGTGGCGCCAACTGTGATCCGCCGTCACCAGAACCAAGGTGTCTTTCCAGGTGCCTGCCTTTTCCATGGCCTCTCGAAGTTCGCCTAGTGTGCGATCCGTAAGCGCCAAGTTGTTTTCATAGAAGTTGGGATCGTTCATTTCGGAAAGCGTAAACTTTCCTTTTGCTGCATCGAAAATTCCTGGCGCGTGAGGTGGGAAGAAATGCACGAAGGTTAAGCCGAATCGCCGGTCGGTGGCGAGTTGTTCTGCCGCCGCCGCTTGGGTCTTGTGCATCTCGATTTGCCGTTCGAGCATTTGATCCGTTGTGAACGGCTTTCCAAAAACCCAGGCTAGGTGCTCAAATGCGATTCGGAGCCAAGGGCCGTCGTCTGGGAATTCGGTAGGCCATTGGTACCACACGCATTTCGTCACGTCGTCTCCCAGCAATCGACCATAAGGAATATAGAACCCACACACCGCGGTTCGAATACCCTTGGCTTCCGCCTCTTGGAAGAGATTTGTGCAGTTCCTGAACATAGTGTGGCGATCACCTTCCAGCGTCAATTCAAGATGGTTGGGGACATTGCAGTCGGAATCGGAAACCATTTCCCCGATGAACAGCGCGGGAATCGATTTTTCCGTTCGCTCGGCGGGCGAAAGCGCATTGGTGAAATCGACGGATTCGGATCGGTACAGATCGATATTCGGCAGGGAGAGCCACTTGGTCCGGTTCTCAAAGCAGTAGTAATAGTCGAGCGTGTCGAAGATGATCCAGAGTACGCGGGAGCCTGGCCGAGAACCCCCGACGGTTGAAATCGGGTGCAGGTCCTGAAACTCGTCGTTCCTGAAGAAGGACGTTGTGGTCAGCCATACGTTAA
>JAYROD010000380.1:0-2972 GCA_041911835.1 Fimbriimonadaceae bacterium
GGGTTGATCGCGGCGTCGGTTTGAATCGCGTCCACCAAGGCGCCTTGGCCCTCGGTTGGCAGCGAGCGCCCCAGACTGCTGACGACTCCAACGCTCACCGTATTGTCGTAGCCCAGCGGGTTCCCGACGGCCATGACCCAATCGCCGACCTGGAGTGCGGTGCTCGACCCCAACTCGATAGGCACGAGATTATCCGCTTCGACCTTGAGGACTGCGAGGTCGGAGCGCGAATCCGTGCCAATGACCTTGGCGTCCATCGCGCGCCCGTCCGCCAAATGAACCTTGACAGCGGTCGTTTGTTGAACGACGTGGTTGTTCGTCATGATGTATCCGGATTTGCTGATGATTACTCCGGAGCCGCTGCCGGAAGGCACGACTACGGTGTCACCCATCCAAGTCTGTCGCTCGCTCATCGTGTCCACCGACACAATGGACGGCGTGACTCGCTTGGCCGCAGTCCGGAAGTCGGGCAGTGCGGGCGCCGTTCCAGGCTCAAATGAGACCGGGCGGGCGGCTGGCCCCGAGGCAAACACCGAATCTCCGCTCGATGATTGGCGGTCGGTGACCTTTCCAACTTCGAGCGCGCCGAGCCCACCCAGAAACCCGACCAAACCACATGCCAATACGAAAAGCGTCTTCTTCATCAGTTCTCCGAAGGACTGAGCCAGCGCTTCAGCCACAGACAATGTAACGCACCTGGAGGCCGCAGAGTTTCTGGGTCCCGGTGCGGGCGCGATCCAGGTTCAAATCATGACCTCGCAGGTACAATTCGAAGCGTGGATGCGGGCAAGCCGAGCCTCGTCGGGCTAACGGCTGAGGAACTGGAAGCGATCGCGCAGCGCCTCGGCGAGTCGCCGTGGCGGGGTCGCCAATTGGCCAACCACATCTACCGGCGCGCGGCTCAGTCTTTCGACGTGATGAACGATCTGCCGAAGCCGTTTCGCGCCAGGCTTGCAGAAGAGTTCGTCGTCAATCCCCTGATCGTCTCGAGCCGACGCCACAGCGTCGACGAGGTCGACAAACTTTTGGTGCACCGTGGAGACGATCAGGTCTTCGAGTGTGTGCTTCTTCCCTACGACAAGCGAACGAGCTGCTGTCTCAGCACTCAAGTGGGCTGCCCAATGGGATGCACATTTTGCGCAACGGGCCTGGGCGGTTTCGATCGCAACCTGACCACGGCAGAGATCGTGGGTCAGTACTTGATCCTTCAGTCGTTGAGCGGGCGCAGAATCAGCCATGTCGTTTTCATGGGCATGGGTGAGCCGCTTCTGAACGTGGACAATCTGCTCAAGGCGCTTTCCCTGCTCAAGAATGAAGTGGGGCTCAGCTACCGACACATGACCGTTTCAACCGTCGGCATTGCGACCGAGATCCGCAAGTTGGCAAAGCTCAAGCTTCCGATTCACCTCGCTCTCTCGTTGCACTCGCCACTCGACGAGGTGCGAAGCGCGTTGATGCCGGTCAACCACAAATGGCCCGTGGCCGAAGTCATGGCGGCGATGAAGGAGTATCAACGAGCGACCGGACGAAAAATCACCATCGAATATCTGTTGATCGACCATCTCAACGACACAACGGAACAGGCACGCGCCCTTGCCCAATTGGTGAAGGGAGTCCCCAGCGTCATCAACCTTATTCCGTTCAACTACGTTGACACGGCAAACGGCTATCGGCGTCCTTCAAGGGAACGAGTGAGGACTTTTAGAAGAGAACTGGAAATGCGCGGAGCGAATGTTACTGAGCGGGTCGAACGCGGGCACGACATCGCGGCGGCTTGCGGCCAACTCGCGGGCCAGCATTTAGGACGATTCGCAAAAAGGAGCCGCATATCCGCGCTTCCGCTCTTATCGTAATGATCATCGCGGCGATCGGTTGCGGATCTGCGCCAAAAAAAGCCGTCGAGCCCGCCAAGCCGCCCGCGATCCCGCCTGGACTGTCCTCCACCAAGACGGGCCCGATAGAAATCGAACGTCGGGCGGAGAATCAGCGCCGGCAATGGTTCGTCTCGGCCAAGAGTTCGGACCTCGAGATGTCGAAAGAGGGCAAACTGCAAGGCACGATGAAAGGCGTCACAGGGCAGCTCTACGAAAACGACGCGGTTGTGAGCCGATTTCGAGCGTCAGAGGCTTATGCCGATCAGGACAAGAACGTGCTGGATTTGACGAGCCAGGTTGTCGTCACTGCCGAGAAGCAGGGGCTCGTGCTGAAAGCGGACAAGGTCTCCTGGCTACCGAGTAGGCGCCTCATCGAAGCCTCTGGTAACGTCTCGCTCGACGGGAAGGAGTACACCGTCGGTCCATTCGACCGGCTACTCGCAACCCCCGACCTAAAAAAGGTCGGCACGCCGGATACGTTTGGAACTCCCAAAACGCCCGGCATCAAAACTGCAAGAACACCTCAACCAAAATGAGCAACCCTAACCAGAACCTGAGACCAAGTCCTGCTTCAGTCGCAGCGCTTCTCGTTTGCGTCATATCGGGGCCGAGCCTTGTGCTTGGGGCCATGCAAAGTCGTCCGATCACGTTCAAGGATAAAGCCGGCAATATGGTCGTGGAGAACCTGCGATCCTGGAAAGCGACCTTGATTTCAGACGGGAAAATCTCATTTCAGGGCGCTGGCAATCCCCTAAAAGGAACCTGGAAAGATCAGGGGCTGACCGTCACGGCGAGTTCGATCGAAGGGCTCGCTGAGAGATTCCAACTTCTCAAGGGGACGGCCGTCCAGGATAAGCCCGGAGCATTTCGACTCAAACAAGCCAAGATCTCAGGGGACGTCGTCGCGACCATCGAGCAGCGCTCGAAATCAGAGGACCGAACGACGACCCTAAAGTGCGCCTCGATTGAATATCACGCCGATGCGAACACCGCCAACCTGAGGGGTGGGGTGGACATATTGATTAAGTCGCCGTCGAATGGCCAAACCTTCACGATGTCGGGAACGAGCGCAGATCTAATGACAACGCCTCTTGGACA
>JAYROD010000381.1:0-3705 GCA_041911835.1 Fimbriimonadaceae bacterium
GGGCATGGGCGGCGCTATGGACTTAGTCGCTGGGGTGAAGCGTGTGGTCGTCGTAATGGAGCACACCAACAAAGCCGGCGAATCGAAGATTTTGAAGGAATGCACCTTGCCACTGACTGGGAAGGCCTGTGTCGATCTGATCATCACAGATCTTTGCGTGTTCTCAGTCGATCGGGGCAAGGGTCTTACGTTGGTCGAATTGGCGCCTGATGTTCCTCTCGAGGAAGTGCAGGCCAAGACTCAAGCTGCGTTTCAAGTTTCGCCAGATTTGCACGCCGTCGCCTTGCTTTAGAAGTTAGCCGGCGCGCCTCCAAAAGGGTGAGATGCTGCAGCGGCTACTGTGGGCCCGGAGACTGAACCTGTTTCTTTTCCCGATGCCGTTCGATCCAGTAGCCCCAGACCGGAATCAGCCAGCCAGTCAGTCCCATCCAAGCAATCACTTGCTCGTTGGGGGGAGGTTTGGGGAGGCTCGACACGAAGAGAATCGGCAACAAGACGAATAGCGACCACATCGACCAATTTCCGACCTTGTCTTTTGATTTCGTACTACGGAAATACATCGAGAACCCTCCGACGTAGATCAGGGCCTCGATCGTCAGTGCAAGGGCGGGATTGTTCCAAAGCCCGAGCCCAAACTTCTCGTCGTTGCCCGGCAATAAAGGCAAATCCGGACGATGCACGATCCAATCCAGAATCCAGTGGCTCAATACTCCAAAGCCGAGGAAGCAAGCTGTCCGGAAGTCCTTACGAAACAGCCCATAAACGAGCGCAAAGCCCACTGACCAGCCAAGTGCACCGACCAAGCTGTGCGTGATCGGGTAATCGGTGAAATTGAGTGGATTGAGCTTGGTGATCCCAGGCTCGATTTTCACGTGCTCGACTCCGGTCAAGAGCAGGATAGGCCAAACTAGGTCGAGGAAGTTGACTGCCATGAGCCAAGTGCCGAGCGATGCTTTCGGCGCAAACGCCTTCCCTGCGAATCCGATTCCGTCATGCCCGATAAACATGATGGGGGAACGTTACCCCGATTGGGCGCATAATCCAGCCATGAACCCTCCGGAGCCGACAGAGCTCATCGAGTTTCTGGCGCCCTATCCTCACGACGTGCAAGAACTCACGCTCAAAGGCCGGGAATTCTTGTATGAAATGCTCTTTCCCGTGAGCGAAATCTTCTATGATGCGAACAGCGCGGTTTGTGCCGGATTCCTGTATACGGAATCTGTCCGGGACAGTTTTGTGAATCTCGCCGTTTATTCCAATCACGTGACGCTCATTTTCCAATGGGGCGTGAACCTCGTCGATCCCGAAGGCAGGCTGAAGGGTAGCGGTAACCAAGTCCGGCATATCCGTCTTGAGGGAATTAAGACGCTTAAAGACCCCTATGTCATGGGGCTCATCCAGCAGGCCTCCGATCAGGCGAAACGACCGAGCGGTCCATTCGAACCGAAGACCATTGTCAAAGTCATGAAGGGCAATAAACGCCGGCCAAGTCCGCAGATTTGATCCTGTGGCCGTGATACAATCGCGTCTATGCTTCTCCTGACGCTGGCGGCACTTGTCTCGCTTTCTCAAACGCAAGCCTTTGATCCAGGCCCAAGTCCGCTCTTGATGCGGCACCCGACGATGAATGCGACGACGATCGTGTTTCAATTCGCTGGAGATTTATGGTCGGTGTCGCGAGAGGGTGGAGACGCCAATAGGCTCACGAGCGCACCAGGGACCGAGTCAGATCCCTACTTCTCGCCGGATGGACAGACCATCGCCTTCAGTGCTCAGTACGATGGGAACGTCGACGTCTACACGATGCCTGCGCAAGGTGGGGTCCCCAAGCGCCTCACCGCACATCCCGCTTCCGACACCGTCGTCGGATGGACGCCCGATGGCAAACGCGTTATCTTCTCTTCGACGATGCTTTCAAACACCGATTACGAGAGGCTCTTGACGGTTTCGAAGGACGGTGGTGTTCCGCAGGCGTTGCCGTTTCCAGCCGGAGTCGAAGCATCGTTGTCGCATGATGGAACGCAAATAGCTTATGTCCCGAATGGCAAGTGGCAGCAGGCATGGAAGCGATACCGAGGCGGCCAGACGACACCGATTTGGATTGCGCAGCTCTCGGATTCAAAGTGGAAAGCGATTCCGCGAAAGAACACCAATGACAGAAACCCTATGTGGATTGGGAACAGCATTTACTACCTTTCTGACCCAACAGGTCCGGTTGGAATGTTTCGATATGACACGCAAACTGGAAAGGTGACGACCGAGATTCCTGGAGAAGGATTTGATTTGAAATCGGCTTCCGCTGGCCCCGATGGGATCGTGTATGAGCGACTTGGCTCGATCAACATCTACGACTACAAGAACCACTCATCCAAGCGCGTACCGATTTCCATTCACTCCGATTTTCCGGAAGTACGCGAGGGGTTCAAGGATGCCCGTCGAAATATTACGGGACTTGGAATCTCTCCCAGCGGCCAACGTGCGGTTGTCTCCGCCCGAGGATGGATCTTCACGGTGCCCGCAAGCAAGGGAGACATAAAGCTCCTGGATGGCAAACAAGGGGTCGATCGCCGAGAACCGGCTTGGTCTCCAGATGGCAAAACGATCGCGTACATCTCCGATGAGGATGGCGTCCAGAAGCTGGCGCTTTATGATGTTGCGACGAAGAAAGAAGTGCGCTATCCACTAGCGGACGGCTCCGGCTTTTTTCGCGACCTGGTATGGTCACCGGACGGCAAGAAAATCGCGTACTGCAGCGAAAAGCTAACGCTGAATATATTCGATATCTCGACTGCGAGAAATACCTTAGTGGATAAGCAAACGTATCGTGGGCGTATCGAAATCGATCCTCGCTGGTCGCCCGATTCCAAGTGGCTAACCTACAGCCGTGATCTGGACAACCTTTACGGCGCTGTCTTTCTCTATAGCCTCGACACGACAAAGGTAACGCAGATAACTGATGGAATTGCAGACGCCACGAGCCCCATCTTCGATCGCGATGGCAAGCACCTCTATTTCCTTGCTAGTACCGACATCGGATTGGGCGCCCATTTCGAAGATCTCTCGGCATTCAATGCTCCAAACGAAACAAGCTCGGTTTACGCCGTCGTGCTTCGGAAGAACCTGCCGAATCCACTGCAGCCTGAAAGCGATGAAGAGTCGCCGAAAGTCGACACCCCAAAGTCAGAAGCCGCAAAGCCACCTGCATTCGGGATCGATCTTGACAATATCGAACATCGAATCATCGCCTTGCCGATGCCCCGACAGGGCTATCAATCGCTCGAAGCGGGGCCGGCTGGGTCGTTTTTCGCTCTCGTGTCACCTCCGGTAGCGAACATCGTTTCAGCCGGAGGTCCGAGTACGCTCTACAAATTGGCTTTTGCCGACCGGAAAGCAGTCAAGTTTGCCGACGGAGTCCGCACCTTCATTCCAAGCGCCGACGGCACCAAGATTCTTCTCGGCCAAGGGCAAACGTACAGCATAGTTTCGACCATGGCTCCGCCCAGCCCAGGACAGGGGGCATTAGACCTTTCCGGGCTTCAGGTCAAAGTCGATCCGCGCGCCGAGTGGAATGCGATGTACCACGAAGTGTGGCGCAATGAGCGACTGCTGCTTTACGATGCCAACACCCATGGCATCGATACGCACATGATGGAGAAAAGGTACGAGCCGTTTCTCGCGAACATCTGCTCTCGCGACGACTTAAAC
>JAYROD010000382.1:0-9536 GCA_041911835.1 Fimbriimonadaceae bacterium
ACCGATGGGGAAAACTTGCTCCACGGCGATGCGTTCAACTACGCATAAAGTAGCGCCGATTCGCGCGCTGGAGCGAAGCGACCGCGCTCAGCCCTCATCCTTTCATCTATTCGACTCAGTGACTCGAGTTCCTCGATGGATTTCCGCAGCCAATCGTTCCCGGCGAGGATATCGATGGGCCATTTTTCGAATTCGTATTCGTAGGGAGGGGGTTTCCATTCCCACGCATCGGGGAACCTGCGAACGAATTCCTGGAGGATGGCGATGGCGGCTAGCACAGAATCGAAAGCGCTTCTATCCGTCACGTGGATGAAGCATCCTTCGCAAAGCGTTTTCGAATGCTTGTTGAAGGTTGGCTCAAACTGGATGGGTCGAAAATGCACGCCTTCCAAACCGAGCGAGTTGAGAGATTCGGCGAGCTTCCAGCCATCGACACCGGGGGCTCCGAAAATCTCAAATGGCCGGGTGGTTCCCCTTCCTTCAGAAAGGGTCGTCGCCTCGAGGAGGCACATGCCTGGATATACGAAAGCCGTGTCGACCGTCGGCATGTTCGGAGACGGGATGGCCCATGGCAGCCCCGTCTGTCCCCAGTCCATCTTTCGATTCCAGCCGCCCATTTTGACGACCTCGAGATCAATGCGGGGAAATACAGTTTGGCGGAGGTATGTCGCGATCTCGCCGACCGTCATGCCGTGCCTGGTCGGGAGCGGGAAAAGCCCGACGAAGCTGTTGAAGGCCGAGTCGAGAACGGTGCCTTGAACAGAATCGCCTCCGATTGGATTCGGCCGATCGAGAACGATGACGGGAATTCCCGCTCGTTCGCATGACTCCATGCAAAGCGCCATAGACCAGACGAAGGTGTAGTAACGAGCGCCGACGTCCGGAATATCGACGACGAATAGATCGATGCCGGAAAGCATGCCGGGAGTCGGCTGACGGTGCTTGCCATACAGGGAGTGAACGACGAGACCCGTTCGGGGGTCCGGCAAGCCTTCCCATTCGATCATGTTGTCTTGCGTGTGTCCCCAAAGGCCATGCTCGGGCCCGAACACGGCTTTGATGCTGAGAAGGCCGCTCCGATGGGGAGGCCCGAGTGCTTCCAAGACGTGTTGCCAGTTCGACGCTATTGAAGCTTGGTTGCAGAGGACTCCTATTCTCCGTCCTCGCCAATGCTGAAAGGCGCCGTCGATCATTCGATCCAGCCCCGTCCGGACGCTCATTCGGCTGAGGTTACCGCCGCAAGCCAACGCGCCCACGGTTGCGATTCTGAGATCCGGGTTCGCAACGGCTCTGGAGCGTTCGGGACGCTCCAATCAGTATGCGATTGAAGCCTGAGTCGTTCCGTCTTTCTGAGGTCAACGGGCTTCAGTCGCAATGCCTGCCAGCATTCGTAGGCGATCAGCACGCTCCAGATGTTCTGGCTGGGATACTGCTTAGCGAGGTCGACCTTGAATCGCTGCTCGTCCTCGCTCAACTGCAACACTTCTTGGTCCTCTGGACCCGAGAACCGATTAAGCGTCTGGAGCCGGGAAACATAGGCGTGATAGAGCGGGAATTCGAAGACCGGCCCTCTGAAGGAGCGATGAACGAGCCAATTCGTCGCATCGTGGTCGAGGTGCCCCTGCTCGAAAGCTCCGCAAACAACCCGATCGGGATTGATTTGATCCATCATCTGACGAAAACTTCCAGTGAGTTCACTCAGCTGGTCGCATACGCCTCCATCCTTTCCAGCGTGGAAGAAGAGCCGGTCCTGCGGCACTCCCAACGCTTGAGCGGCACTTCTGGCTTCGGGAGTTCGCTCGTCGGTCGTATGAGTCCAACTGAGATAAACGTCGTTGCCTTGCGCAGTTAGTCGACGGACCCAGCAACAGACCGCGAGTTCATCGTCGGGATGCGTCGGGCAAAAGAGCCAACGCAACTTTGGATCCGGATCGAAGCAGATCACCGAACAGCTCCCATTACGGTTTCCATGACGGACTCAGGCGAAATGTCGGCGATCGACTCGGGATCGTAATGGCACCGATCGATCTGGCCATAAGGGCACGATCTCTCTGGTCGTGTGCGTGAATAGAGACCTACCGCCGGGATACCCAACGCGGCAGCAATATGAGACGACCCGGTATCGCCGCCGACGTGTACCTCGGCGAGAGAAATGAGGGCTATGAGTTCGCCAATCGAAGTCTGGCCGATAAAGCTGACTGGCTCCTCGCTGCTCAAGTCTGCGATTTCTCGAAACACCGCTTGATCCGCAGACCCCGACCCGATGAAGGCCGTTTTGAGGCCAGCCTTGCGGAGCGCTGCGTTGAGGGCCGCGAAAGAACCTGGCGGCCACCGCTTAGAGGCCCAACCCGCCCCCGCGTTCATCAAAACCAAGGGACCCTCTCCGACCAAAGAAAGCGTATGGCGAACCTTGTCCAAGTCCTCAGGCAGTGGCTGGAGACCAAATTCCGCGCGCTCCATCTCTGCTCCCGCCGCTCGCGCGACGTCGACATATTGATCCACGACATGCAGTGAACTCGGATCGGGCAGGACTCTTTGGGAGAAAAGCCCGGCGCCCTCTCGCTGCCAGTGATAGCCAAGCTTGCGATCTGCCTTGACCTTGGCTAAGACGGATGCCGACTTCAGGAGTCCCTGAACGTCAAAGGCAACGTCGTAGAATTTGCCTCGAATGACTTCTACTTCAGGTGAGGCCCCTCGCCGATTCAACTTCACCACTTCATCAACGCAACGACAGCACTTCACCACATGGTGAAACCTCTGATCAACCACCCAAGTGATATGGCAATCAGGGAATGTTGTCTTGAGTGCAACGGCCACGGGAAGGCTGCAAACGACGTCTCCCAGCGCCGAGAGCCTGCTAATCAGGAATCGCTGGCTCATGGTGAGGAACGAGTCGCGCAACGGCGGAGAGAACTTGATCCGGAGTCACCGACGTCGTGCTGTTGGATTGTTTGAGCACGATGGCATTGTCGGAATAGGGTCTAAACCTTTCGGGCGGCGTCGGACCGAACACGGAAACCACCGGAATGCCGTAAGCGGCGGCGACATGGCCGGTGCCGGTATCTCCGGCCAAATGAATGGCGCTCTCGGCAACTGCGGCGAGGGCGTGGCGCAGATCGAATTTGCCAACCCAGTCGAGCACCCCGTTAGTCTCAAGCCGAGCATCGGACTTGGCCCCAATCGCGGCGACTGTAAATCCCTGCTCGATGAGTGCACAGGCGACGGCTTCCCACGACTCGAGCGGATAGCGCTTGTCTTCCGCCCCGGCACCAGTTTGAATTGTGGCGACTTGGGAGTGCGAAGCCACAAGCAATCGAATCGCGCGTCGCTCTTCGGAAAGATTAGGGACGATCGGACGAGCCGGCGTCTCAAACGACTCGATCATGCCAACGAATCGCATATACTCCTCCACTTCGTGCCTTTGCGTGTCCCATTCGAACTTGACTGGGTTGAGCCTTGTGGCGAATACATCGGTAGAACGGGCCGCGAATCGCCGTGCCGGAGCGGCGAGCCGCAGACACAAGGCTGTCTTGGAGTGACCTTGAAAATCGATCCCTAGATCGAAGCGATGCTTCCTCAAGCCGGTGTAATAGAGAATCTGCTCTCGCCAGGTCGCCGGCGACCAACGGCTTTGCTTCCAGCGCTCTCGAGGGAACTGTGCAAGCCCGGAGGCGAGCGTCGACGTGTCGATCACCGGCGCGCAGCGAGATTCGCAAGCCCACACAATCTCCGCATCGGGATACTTCCTGCGAATGGCAGTGACGGGCCAGGCCGCCAGCACGCAATCCCCAATAGCCGAAAAGCGGACTACCAAGACTTTCAAAGGAGCCCCCGCTGGCGGGCGCTCTTCCAACGATCGTGGAACCAAAGCCATTGTTCGGGATACTCTCGAATAATCGCCTCGAGGGAGCGGTGGATGGATCGCATCATCCCTTCCCCCCTGGTAGCAAAACCCGGTTCTGAGACGAGCGCAGGCTCGATGATCATGCGGTACTTTCCTGGTCCAGTCCATGGACACCAACAGGCGACGACCGGGGCGCCGGTTCGTTCATGGAGGACGCCAGGACCGAGTACTGTTCCTGCCGGATGACCGAAGAACGGAATGAAAATCTCGTCGGTGTTTTGGTCGGGCAAGATCCCAATGAGTTCGTTTCGTCGGAGACGCTCAATGATCGCTCTGGCCGAATCGCCTCGCGGAATCACCGTGGTTCCAGGACCCTCTCGCAGCTCGTTGACCAACCGATTGAGCTGGTTGTTGCTGACATCGCGCGAAATGACGCTGAGCTTATAGCCGTGGGTGCTTATCCATGCCGAGAGCCGCTCCCAATTGCCAAAGTGGCCGGTGATCATGATCACACCCTTGCCCTGTTTCAGCGCCTCCTCGAGATTCTCGATTCCTTCGACGGTCATGCTGGCGTCAAGTTGAGCTTGGGTCCGCCGCGAGCTCACGAGGAAATCGGCCGTGACCCTCCCGAAATGCTTGAGCACACGCTCGGCAAGCGCCTCCCGCTCAGTTTCGGGCATGTCGGGAAACGCTAGGCGAAGGTTGTTGAGCGCACGTTGGCGATGCTTCTTGCTCAGGCGAAAAATAGCGCGGCCCAGTCGCTCTCCAACCTCTTCGGCGCGCTTCGGGGACTTCCTAATGAGATAGCGCTGCGCCTTGGTCATGGCGAACGCTCCCAGCCTGCCTTCCCATTCTTTACGCTTCGATTTCGTCAAGACGCTGCTTTAACCACGCTCTGAATTCAGGTTCCGGTTCGATGCTCACCTTTTGGTCGGCAATCCAAATCTCTCGGCCGTTAAGGTCGTTCCTCTTGCTGAGTTTGACCCAGTCTTTTTGGGTCACGACGAGGGGGCAATCCGCCGGCAATCCTTCCAGCAGGGTACCCGCGTCAAGTGGATCATGGTCCCTCACGAGCTTCGAGGCGCGCACCTTAAGACCAGCATCTCGGATGCTGCTTAGAAACCTTTCTGGATTCCCGAGGGCACAGAGGACCGAGACTTCGGAAGAGTCAGCAGCGATCGGTTGGCGGTTGGCGGTTCGGAATGTTAGTGCGGAACGGGTCAACGTGAATGATCCTGGAATCACCAAATCGGCTCTCCTGAGTCCGTTTCTGGGCTCTCGATAGGGGCCTGCGGGCAAGCAGAATCGATTCTCGCTGGGCGGATCAAGCACGATGCTCAGATGCTTCTTCAGCGGAAGGTGTTGGAAGCCGTCGTCCATGAGCAGGACGGCATTCGGGAAGTTCGTGTGGCACAGTTCGGCGGCGAGGACTCGCCTTCTTCCAACAATCAAGGGAGTCTCCGGAATCAGCGATCGAATCATCGCGGGCTCGTCTCCCCAAGTTTTCGGGTCGAGTTCACCGTCGGGGGCGATGTGGGCCGCTTCGGCCATCGGGCTGCCATACCCGGACGCTCCGATCACTACCTCCCTGCCCATTTCCCTAAGCACTTGGGCGAGAAAGAGTACGAAGGGTGACTTGCCGGTGCCTCCAACCTGCAGATTGCCGACGCAAACAACGGGTCTATGCGGCTCCTTGGGCTTCTTGAACCCCAGGGAATACATGGCCTCATAGCCTTCCCACCCCAAGGCGTACAGCCAGGAGAACGGCGCCAGGAGATAGGAGGTCGGTCCGAGTTCGGACATACAGGCTGAAGTTTGGCAGGTTGCTGGTCCCTCCCTTGTCCCAACTGGTCGGGATCTGAGAAGGATTTGGGCTGCGCAACTTGAGCCCAGTAAAATACAACGTATGCCGTCGGCCGCCTTCATGACCTTGGGTTGCAAGGTCAACCAGTACGAGACTCAGCGCATCCTCGAAAGCTTTGCGGAGGCGGGGTTTCAGGTCGTACCGTTCGACATGGCGGCGGACGTCTATGTGATCAATTCCTGCAGCGTCACCTCGATTGCGGAATGTAAGAGCCGCTATACCATCCGGAAGGCCACAAGAAATAATCCCGCGGCCAAGGTGCTCGTCACCGGTTGTGCCGCTCAAATGGCGCTGAACAAAGGCGAAAGGATCGAAGGAGCGGATGTCCTGGTACCCAACCCGCATAAGCTCGAGTCCCTATCGCTGTTGTTCGACGCATTTCCAGAATTGGCCAGCCGTGTTCGGGCCGAGCCTTACGTTGGCGAAGTGCCGCCTCAGGGCCGCACCCGTGCGACGCTGAAAATCCAGGACGGCTGCAGCGTAATGTGCAGTTACTGTAGCATTCCCTATACGCGGCCGGGGCTGGTGTCGAGACCCGCCGCAAAGGTCCTCGACGAAGCACGGAAGATGGTGGAATTGGGCTACCGAGAGATCGTGCTGACCGGGGTCCTGATCGGGGCATACGGACCGGCCAGTGGAAGCGGCGGCCCGGATTTCGAAGACCTGATCGAACTGCTTCATGAAGCTTGTCCTGAATCGAGGCTGCGCATCTCCAGCATCGAAATGCGGCAGGTGACGCCTCGCCTCATATCGCTGCTGCAGGACGGTTTCGCGGTGCCTCACCTTCACATTCCACTCCAGTCAGGAAGTACAGAGGTTCTAAGAGCGATGAACCGGCCTTACACGCAGGATGACTATCTTCGGCTCTGCGAGCGGCTTTATCGTGCAGTTCCGGACATCAGCATCACCGCCGATATCATGGTTGGCTTCCCCACTGAAGACGAGGCCGCATTCCAGGAGAGCGTTAAGGTCTGCGAGAAAGTCGGTTATCTCAAGGCGCATGTCTTCAGGTTTAGCCCCCGGTTTGGTACTCCGGCAGATGCCTGGGGGGACCCGGTTACTACTGAAGCGAAGCAGCGCCGGGCAGCGGTCTTGGCATCGATTTCGAACAAGACCGGAGAGGAGCATGCGAGGCGGTTCTTGGGGCGGACAATGCGGGTCCTAGTCGAAGGGAAACCGACGAAGCAGGGGCTGATGCAGGGACTGACAGACAACTATCTGGAAGTCCAGTTTGCCGGGCCGACTTCGATTTCTCGGCAATTCGCATGGATACGGCTGGTGGAATTCAGGGATGGAAGCTTGGTTGGAGAACTTGCCGCTGAGCCTGCTGCCAATCGCGAATTGCGAGCTTTGCCGGTTCGAGCTTGATTGGCTATACACTCAAGTTACGGGTATAAGCATCCCAATGGCGACGCTCTTCACCAAGATCATCAATGGGGACATTCCGGGAGAGATCGTTTACCATGACGCGCATGTCGTCGCCTTCAAGGACATTCACCCGATCGCGCCGGTCCACATCCTCATCGTCACCCGAGCCGAGATCAAAGGATTGGCAACCCTTCCTAATGACGGGGACCACAAATACATCCTGAACGCCGCGAAGAAGATCGCCCACGAGTTCGGGATTGACCAGTCAGGCTACCGGCTTGTATTCAACCAAGGCGAGGACGCCGGCCAGACCGTGCCGCATCTCCATGCGCATCTGATCGGCGGGCGTAAGCTCGATTGGCCTCCCGGGTAACCCGGTTCGAAATTGAATCGACAGCGCCGCTCTTATTGAATTCTCACCGGTCATAATTGCCTGCGTGGGTCTCACGCCGATTCGGCGCGAATCTCAAGCCCAAGATAAAGGAGCACAGCAATGTCCGCTACCGCAACCGATCCCACCATTCAAGAGGCCAAGGCCGAGTTTAACCGCGCCAAGGACCGCATGCTCAAATGCCTAGAAACCACACCGGACGATAAAGCCAATTGGTCGCCGTCGCCGACAAGTCGAAATGCCATTCAACAGGTCGGGCACGCCGCAAGCTCGATCAACGGCATGAAAGACTGGTTCACCGGAACGCCGTTCCCCTTCAACTCCATGCAAGAACTCGACGACGCATGCCGCGAGGAGGAAAAGGGCTTCACATCCAAGGACCAGGTGACGGCGCTTCTTAACCAGAATGCCGACGCCTATTGCACTTGGCTTGACTCGCTGACGCCAGAATTCCTGGATTCAGAACTCAACACCGGTTTCGGGTCGTTCCCGATGCGCTCGGCGATCACCTGGCCTGCCGACCACATCCGCGGCCATGCGGCGCAGATGGAGTATTTGCAGACCATCTGGGGCGACCGCGATTGGCATATGGGTGGGTAGCTCGTCATCCTGAACGAAGCGAAGGATCTCTGCATTAGTTGAGCGCTCACCAGTTGCAGAGATCCTTGGTCGCAGACTCCTCAGGATGACGGTTTCTCACAAACTCAGCCCCACAGAAACCAACACATACAAAGGCACCAAGACGCACACCGCCCGCCGAGCAAGCCGATTCGCCTTCTCCCGGCCATCCTCTTTCTCCAGCATCCATGAGCCGATGCAGCTCACAGCCAGGCTCATAAACACAAACAGCAGGCTCGCCAGATGCAGCATGTCGCCGCTCGACATCCGCGACGAGGCCGGGATGCTATTGCTGTAAACCACCCACGACGACACCACCCCAAAGATCGAGCCGACGCCGATCACAAACAGCGCCTCGACGTGCCGCGTCGGGATGAGCAGGCACAAGAACCCGATCGCCGTCGCGATGAACATCGCCATATAGGTCTTGAGGAACAGCGGCACACCGCCGTGCCGGATCGGGATGCTCGCGTGGAAGCGGGAGAAGTTCGTGCCCGACTTGCCGCCCCCCTGCCCCCAGTTGGTCTTGTACTCATCCGTCTCGACCGAGAGCATCAACTTGCCGACCTGATAGTCCTCCAGCTCGAGGTTCGCATTCTGGTTGGAGTCCTTTTCGTCGAGCGAATAGGCCATCGACTCCGTGCCGTACACCGAGTCCTCGATCACGATCTCGAGCTCTTGGTTATCGTGCGGATACCGCGAGTAGTTGAAATGGCCATGCAGCCGCGCGCGGATTGGCAGCGTGAGGTAGTTCTCGTCACCCACCTTGGAGACGTACGGCGGCATTCTCTGGAGGATCGTGCCGTTCATGAGCTCGAATCTGCTGGGATCAATGGGCCCCTTCCATCGAAACCAGAGGTAAAAGAAGACGCTATAGCTCGAGGTCTTGGGGTCGAGGTCATAGACGTCCTGCACATAGATACCCGTCCGCACCATCTCGGGGGCTGCGCCATTGGCTTTGCCGGCGAAAGTCAGGAGGGCGAGGACGAGGAGCAGCCATCGAGCCATCGAAGGATTATGGCTGATGCACTTCTCGTCATCCTGAGTCTAAACCGTCATCCTGAGCTTGCGAAGGATCTCTGCATGCACCGGGTGATAGTCGTCATCCTGAGCAAGCGAAGGATCTCTGCATTCATTGGGCGCTCCCTCTCTCGGCGAATTGGGGGCCTTCGACGAGTGCATCGAAAGTCGCGAAGGCGGCTACCAAAGAAATTTCGAAGTGAATCGCACTCAGGGCATAATTGCCACACGATGAAGCGGAGCGAGCTTGAGCGGCACTTGCGGAGCCATGGATGCGTTCGAGATCGGGAGGGAAAGAAGCACTCAATCTGGCTCAATCCTGCGAACGAAGCTCGATCCGCGGTCCCTCGTCATACAGCGATTCGACGCAACACCGCGAGACGAATCTGTGACGACTTGGGGATTCCCCGTGCGCCAGGACTCTAAAACGC
>JAYROD010000383.1:0-1918 GCA_041911835.1 Fimbriimonadaceae bacterium
CCAAGGCGCTGACGAAAGGCTTCGCGATCGCGACGGCGGTCATCGCACCCGTCGCACTCTTCCACTCCTACTTGGATGAGGCCAAAATCGTGGCCATCGGACTGCGACTCGACATACCCGAGATCTTCTTGGGACTGATGATCGGTGCGGCGGCTCCGTACCTGTTCTCGGCGTTTACGATCAATGCCGTGGGACGGTCGGCGTTTGACCTCATCAACGAAGTCCGCGAGCAGTTCCGAAACGATCCAGGCATTATGAAAGGCACAAGCAAGCCGAACTATGGCCGGTGCGTGGCGATCGTCACCGCCGCGGCCCAGAAGGAGTTGCTCGGCCCAGGAATCTTGGCGATCGGCCTTCCCGTTCTTGTTGGATTCGGGTTCTCGATCGGCAAGGCTCCCGTCATGATCGAAGGTACGCCATTCAATCTAACGGGCGCGCAAGCGCTCGGCGGGTTCCTGGCCGGCGCCATCGTCAGTGGACAGCTCTTGGCGGTTCTCCTCGCCAATTCGGGCGGCATGTGGGACAACGCCAAGAAGCTCATCGAGGATGGGCTCCACGGTGGCAAGGGCACAGACGCCCACAAAGCCGGCGTCGTCTGCGACACGGTCGGCGATCCGTTCAAGGACACCGCAGGGCCAGCCCTGAACCCATTGATCAAGGTCATGAACCTGGTAGCTCTGCTTCTGGCGCCGGTTGTGATCCAGCAGCGAGGAAACATCGAGCTCGGCGTCATCGCCGGAGCGGCGTTGATTGCGCTCATCATCGCGTTCTGGTGGTCCAAGCGCGGCTCGCTTTCAACCAGTCTCACTGCCGCATCGGCAATCGGCGGTTCGACGGGCAAGGCGGTCGAGCAGAAAGCAGTCAAGGTCGACGACTATGCAACGGCTGTGGAAGCCGTGGAAGAAGAGTCGAAAGATCCCGATCAGGCCTAGTCTGCTGCATGGTCGACGGCGGGCCGAGCGGAAACGCTCGGCCCGCTTTCGTTTTCCGCTACACTAAGGCATGGCCGACCCCAAAGACGTCGAAACGACGAAACTCGTCCGGCGCGAATTCAACCGCCGGCATCTTGATACAACGTTGACCGACATCCGGGTCTCCCACGGCGTCGTTTACATCCGAGGAACGCTCAAGGCCATGAGGGGCGGGGGCGATCCGAAGCACGAACTCGAGATCATCTCCCGATCCTTGAGAACCCGTCCGGAAGTGCGCGACGTTGTTATCGACTGCATCATCCGAACCTAATCGCTGTCGGCCCCGATAAGCCTTCCCACTTCTCCGACGAGGTAGAAGCTTCCCGTGACGAGTATCGTCTCGTCCACCCTGGACTCGTCTTTCGCCGCTTCAATCGCCTCCCGTGCCGAGCGATGGGGCAAGACGGCCGGGAAATGGATCCGCAGCATTTCTGCGAGTTCGGTCTCAGGGCGAGTTCGATGGAATTCGATCGGGCAGACGTGGACAGATCGGACTAAGCCTTCGAATTCTCGAAAGAAATCTTCCGGTTCGTGGCCATACAGCATTCCGGTAATGAGAATTGCCGGGTGATCCGTGGTGGCTAGTCCTGAATCGACCAACGTGGTGCGGAGATTCTGAGCCGCCTCTGCGTTATGCGCGCCGTCGAGAAGGAATCGCTTCCCGGCCGAAACCACGGATTGGAATCGGCCAGGGAGGACGGTTTTTTCCACAGCATCGCGCACTCGCTCCACGTCCAACGCCACCCCCGCCACTTGAAGCGCGGCAACCGCCAGTGCCATATTGTGCGGCTGAACGGAAGACCGCATGCCCGGCCGAAGCCCAGCGAGGGTCCCTGCAGGAGTTGTCACGGTCCATCCATCATTAAGATTCAAGATCCGGATTTCCTTGCCGAATTGCCATACCGTGGCATCTCATTCAGAAACGCGTTCCAATATGGCTCGTCTCG
>JAYROD010000384.1:0-4947 GCA_041911835.1 Fimbriimonadaceae bacterium
GCGACTTTCGATATCAGCTGACGGTCATCTCGCGAAATGCAGACGATGGATGGGCGATGGCCCGCGTCGTTCAAGAAGTGCAAGACAACTCGTTTATGATTCAAACGAATGTCCCTAAGGTCAAGGTCTCTTGGCAAGTGACAGGTATACGCAAAGATCCCTATGCGGAGCAACACCGCATTCCGGTCGAGGAAGACAAGCCAGAAAATGAAAGGGGCTACTATCTGCACCCGGACTTGTACGGCGTTTCAGATGAGTTTCGGATCGAGAATGCGAAGGGTCGTCGTGATCGAAGGCCCTAGCTGAATTGGTCGCTCGGCTGCGATGAAGGCGTACTTTCTGACTGCATTCCAGCCGAGCTGAAAGTACATGGACCTTATGAAGGGGATTCCAATGGGTCACCTGTGCTTCAATCTGAATCGCCGTAACGGCGCTACCGGCATTTCCTGCTTGATTTCCAACAGGTCAGGCAGGAGTTGCTGGGGTGGGCGCCGGACATGATCACTTACCTTAGGGCTTCTGCACGACTCCCATAAACAGAATCGCGCCGGTCGCCGAGTCCTGGATCGAATAGAAGAATGGGTGATCCGCCTTAAACTCAAACGGCTTCTCGGGATTTGCCGGCGCAGCGCTTCCAACCATCACGACATCGGTCACCGCTGCTGCTTCTGTCCCTTCCTCGTCGACTTGCACGAACGTCTTGTGGATTACGTCGCCGATCCAAATGTCCTTCTGGGACCGCATGCCGCTGAAGTCGGCGGATGGATCGAACGCAGCCCCCATGCCAAGCTTCCCGAGACTCTGGCCGAGGCTCGTACTGAATTCACTCTTCCATCGAGGGATCGTGACTGAACCACGCTTCTTCTGCAAGCGGCCGGTCCAAGCCTTCCAAGTATCGGCGTCGAGCTTCTGGCCCATCGCCGCGAGCCCATCTGTCTCGTCCGGCAGGGCGATGATCATGCTCAGCCGTCCGTCGCCGTAGGGAAGAGAGACGATCTGCCCACCGTCGAGCTTCGCATACCGGAATTCGTCGCTGCGGTGCATCATCGGGACTTTGATCTCGCCGGTGTCGGCGCGGAACGGGAGGTCTTGGGTCATCGACTTCTTGAACGGGTCACTCCATTTGCCCTTGAAGTACACCGCATTGATGAGGTGCATCATCTCCGAAGGGTCGATTTGGTCGACGATCTTCGGGATCTTGCCGCGGGTATTGTCGCTGACCCACCGATTGATCGTTGTAACAGCGTCCGGGCTGCGAAAATCGAGATACTCGATCTCGGCCCCGAAGAACCGCTGGTTCCGATCCAGGAATTCGGGCTTGAACGTCAGATCTTTGCGGGCGAACATTGCATTGGCGATGCTGAGCTCTACCTTTGGATCGGCGCCTTTCAGCACGACCGCAAGGTTCCGATTCCCCTCGTCTACCTGGTCGAGCGTCATGCCGCCGATCCCAAGCGTTGAAGCCATAACCTTTGCAGTCTGCCCGACGGCGCCGTTGTAAGCCATGGTCAAGGCGATGGAGATGCTCGTCGGGGAAATGAAAACGTTGTCCTTTGCCCCGGTCGCCAAGAGTCGAAACAGCTTGAAGCCGAAGTCGTTGCTCGCTTGAACGATCTTGGCCCCATCGGAAGCTTGCAGTTGCTCGGTCGCCTTCTTGACGTCTGTTTGCGAAGGAACGCTCATGCCTCCCATTGTGCCGCTTCCGGAAGGAATGCAGCCGTAAGCCGCCAGCGCCAGCGCGCCAACGACGCCAATGATGCCCCATTTTTGGTTCATTTCGATCACCTTTACCTCAGTATATGTCTCCCGACGTCCGGAGCGTTCAACGACAACGACAGGCCCTGGGACCTTTGGCGCTCGTGCCTCCGTTCTGCCAAATCCTGTTGACGTCCGCACTGCCGGAAGCGTATAATTTAGCAGTCAATTCGGGCGAGTGCTAAAAAAGCGCGCCCCAGTATAAGGAGATCAAAGCAACGATGGCCAACATCAAACCATTAGGAGACAAGGTTGTTGTTCAAGTCACGGAGGCCGAAGACAAGACTGCCAGCGGCATCTATCTTCCGGACTCCGCCAAGAAGAAGCCCACCGAAGGCAAAGTGATTGCCACAGGCGAGGGGAGAGTGCTCGACAGCGGCGCTCGGAACAAGCTGAGCGTCAAGGTCGGCGACCGCGTGCTCTTCAGCAAGTATGGAGGCAACGAGGTCACGATCGGCGGACAGGACTACACGATTCTTGATGAGGATCAGATTTACGCAATTCTGAACTAGGCGCCAATCTGCCGATCCAAAGAGACTTTAAGGAATAGGAAAAAGGAAAAGAATTATGGCTGCAAAGACATTACTGTACGATGAGAATGCAAGAAGGGCCCTTGAGCGCGGAGTAAATAAGGTGGCGGACGCCGTCAAAGTCACCCTCGGCCCCAAGGGACGAAACGTCGTCCTCGACAAGAAGTGGGGAAGCCCCACGATCACTAAGGACGGCGTCACCGTCGCCAAGGAGATCGAGCTCGAAGATCCCTATGAAAACATGGGTGCGCAGCTCTGCAAAGAGGTCGCATCGAAAACGAACGACGTAGCCGGAGACGGCACGACCACCGCGACCGTTCTCGCCCAGGCCATCGTCAATGAGGGCCTTCGATACGTCGCAGCGGGCGGCAATCCCATCGCGGTCAAGCGCGGTATCGATCACGCCGTCGACGTGGTTATCGCCGAAATCAAGAAGGCCAGCAAGCCAATCAAAGGCAAAGACGAAGTGAGCTTCGTCGCCACCATCGCCGGTAACGACGAAGAGATCGGCAAGCAAGTTGCCGAGGCGATGGACAAGGTCGGAAAGGACGGCGTCATCACGGTTGAGGAGAGCAAGGGCCGCGAAACCAGCCTCGAAATCGTCGAAGGAATGCAGTTTGACCGTGGCTACATTTCTCCCTACTTCGTGACCGATCCTGAGAGAATGGAAGCCATTCTCGAGAACCCGCTGATCCTCATCCATGAGAAGAAGATCAATTCGGCTCAGGACCTGCTCCCATTCCTTGAGAAGGTCGCCGCGACCCGCCGTCCGATCCTCATCATCGCTGAGGACCTCGAAGCGGATGCGCTCGCAACTGTGGTTCTCAACAAGATTCGAGGCGTGCTTCAGGTCTGCGCTGTCAAGGCTCCTGGATTTGGTGATCGACGCAAGGCCATGCTCGAGGACATCGCGATTCTCACGAAGGGCACCTTCATCAGCGAAGACCTCGGTGTGAAGCTCGAGAATGTGACCATCGACCAGCTCGGCACTGCCAAGAAGATCGTCATCACGAAGGAAGAAACCACGATCATCGAGGGCGCGGGCACCAAGGCCGAAGTCATGGGCCGAATCAATCTGATCAAGAATCAGATCGACAAGACCGACAGCAATTACGACCGCGAGAAGCTCCAAGAACGACTGGCGAAGTTGAGCGGTGGCGTCGCGGTCATCAAGGTCGGCGCTTCCACGGAGACGGAGCTCAAAGAGAAGAAGCATCGCTACGAAGATGCGCTTTCGGCCACCCGAGCGGCGGTCGAAGAGGGTATCGTCCCCGGCGGCGGAGTCACGCTGCTGGCGGCCGCCACGGCTCTTGAAAAAATGAAAGCCGAAGGCGACGAGTTGACCGGCATCAACATCGTGAGGCGCGCGCTCGAAGAGCCGCTGCGCACGATCGCCGAAAACGCTGGCCTCGAAGGCAGCGTCATCGTCGAGAAGGTCAAGGCAGCTAAGGCGGGCTTCGGTCTCAACGCGGCGACCGGCAACATCGAGGACCTCGTCAAGGCTGGCATCGTCGATCCGGCGAAGGTCACGCGCTCGACAATTCAGAATGCGGCCTCGATTGCGGGCCTTGTGCTCACGACCGAAGCGCTCGTGGTCGAGAAGCCCGAGCCGAAGAAGGCGATGCCAGGCGGCGCTCCGGGAATGGGCGGCGGCATGGGCGACATGGACTTCTAAGCCAAGCTGTCGTCGCTTCGGCTTCTCGCCGACAATTGAACGGGCTCAGCGAATTCGCTGAGCCCGTATCTCATTTCTGTGTCGGTCCAATTCCGCCGCCCACTTCGCTCCTCGAATCCGATTTGCGGAAAACAATACGCATCCGAATCGCCACCCATATCATCGCAATCGCGGCGATCGCATATTCCCCAAGATGCGCGACCGCAACCGCCATAAGACGCCGGTCTTGTTCGAACGAGGGTCTGCGAGAGGACTCGGGAACCAGCCCGCCGACCCCATACACCGCGAGGAGAATCACCATCATCGTGAGCCAGATCGCCCCGCAGGCGATGGCGACCATGCGCAGAACGCGCCTCGGCTCCAGCCGGAACCTCAGGCGCATGTGAAACGATGCGAGAAGGGCTCCGGCGATGGCGCCCGCCCACCAGCTCGCCCCGATTCCCCAAACAAATGCCATCACCCAGGGCGATTGGCTGTCCACCACTTTCGGGTGATGCACGGTGAAGTACTCCACCGCGACGTTCGCGGTAACGAGATCGACGGCTATTCCCAGTGCGCATGAAAGCAGGGTCGTGCCGAGAGCGATCGTGATGAAATCTTTGGTGGCGATTTTGGGCATCGCTACGTCTCCGTTGTAGCCGATCGACTTCGGAAAAATCGTCGAACTCAACGATGGACTATCTTGGGGCCCGTAACCAAACCAATACTGAAGTCCCTGCCAATTCGCGTGAACGGGTTGCCGTTCGCATCCTCGCTGGCGTAAGAGTTCTGATCCAAAAGACTGAGCTGTGGGCTGGGATTCGGATCGGCGCTCGGCCCGAGGTCCGCGCCAAAGGTTTCGCTGAGGAAGACGGTAGTTGGCCCTTGAACTTGGGCGCTGGCGATGAGCGAGGGGCCAAATACGATACCCCCACCGATGACGGCTCCCAGCGACAACCCAATGGCAATGAGCGTGAAGTTGGATGGCCCTTTGGGGGGCTTGGGTAA
>JAYROD010000385.1:0-5687 GCA_041911835.1 Fimbriimonadaceae bacterium
CAGCCAATCTCCTCGTCCTTGGGAATCGAGCTGAGAGGCCTCGCGCTCCGGCGTTTCGATGCCGGAGCCTGCCAATAAGGGTCTACGGACCGCGAACGAAACGCTCAGTCGTCCCACTCCCGACAGACGTGGGTCCGAACCCCGATTCCGGAGATGAGCGCGGCGGCGTCGGTGCATTCTTCGCGCCCCGCGAAATGCACGGGCGCCTTGCCGTAAGTGTGGGCTTCCCAAGTCTCTATCTCAGCTTCCTCAACGGTGCACTTCGTCGCTGCCATGAGGGTCAGAATAACTTCTTCGACCGTGTTGTGATCATTGTTGAAGATGACCACCATCCAACGGCCCTGTCCGACACCAGAATCTTGGAGCTCAGGCTGTAAGGCGGATTGACTCATCGTTTAGTGCCTTCCCGAGGGTCTAATTGCTCTCCCACTCGAGATTATTCTACAGCAGGATTTCCAGAATCGCGGCCCGATTTCACGCGAGAACGACCAAGTACCGAAAACGCGGCAAAACCGAGCCACCCAATTAGGCCGAGCGCAAGCCCGGCGGAGAGGCCAGGGGGCCAGTATCGGAACTCGATTTTGTGCTCACCTTCCGGGATCTCGACCGAGCGCCAGAGCCCGTGAGCCATCGGTTTTTGTGAACCGTCGATTTGTGCTGTCCAACCTTCCAAATTTCGGTCTTTGACCCATAGGACGCCGGGTCCCGTTGCTAGAATTGTCTGCCGATCGTAGCCGTCCTCGAGGATCTTCGCGGCGCCCTGATCCGAGTAGGCGCGTCCTTTGGTGGCCAGCGCATAGCGATAGATTCCGCCTTCCGATGAGACCGGCGTGCCGAAATGTGGGTCGTACTTTGTCGACCAGACCTGATCGACGCCGGCCTCAGCAAGCTTGGCGACGTCCGCCGTCGGCTTGATGAACATCATGTTGCCGTTGGCCGGAGGAGCGGCGTCTTGGCCGTCGATGTCTTTCAGCAACGCGACTGTATCGCGGTCGAGCAAGGAATCGTATCCTCCGAGATCATTGAGACCGACGGTCGAAGCGCAATTTGGTGGAAGCGTCGCCGCCGCTGCGCTGACGATCTCCCAAGAGTCGTTCACTGCGGCGATTCTGGTGTTGGGGTCGGATTGTACTGCGGGCAGGGTTGCCTGAGAGGTGGGCACGATCGTCAGCGCATGCATCATGCTCAGACCGATCACCCCGGCCGCGACCATACCCCATCCTCCTCGAGACAGGTCTTTGAGCCACCATGCCATCGCGAGCATGGCGAGAACGGCCGCCACCGCCGCGAGGGGGAGCATTTGGAAATACACCGCGTTGGCGAGCGTCGGCGCCCACGCGCCATTGGGATCGTATGGCGAGGTAGGGAGCCTCCCCACCATCAATGGAGAAAGACTCAGAACCAGCAGCACGGGAAGGATCAACCGCTTGGAGGACGGCTTTTCTTCGGCGGGGCGCCCGTTTGAAGCGACGATGCCGGCTATCACACACGCCGCCAGCACGAATAACACCTCGGCTCTGCCCGGCGAGCCGCTCGACGACCAACCGGGCAAAGTGAAATAAAGCAACCTGCCGACGATCGAACCCATGGCGAGCAGCAATCCCAGCAGGCCCACCGACGCCACTCCGCCGCACTTCCTCCAATTCAGCTTGAAACCGACGATCAACCCGGCGAGCAGGGCGAAGACAAGCGGTCCGACTCCGATCGCCGACTCCGCGTAGTTGGCGCCGCGTTTGAAGAACTCTGGATAGTAGCTGGGCAACGGTTCCTTCGTGGCGGCCCAGGCATTTGGGAGCCCGCCAAGATTCGTTCCGGAGAGGGCCGTCAATTCCCACACTTGGATAGCGCTCGCCGAATACGCCGCATAGCCTTCTTCAGAAGGAGTGGATTGGCGGTGCGATTGCTTCTGGTATTCCAGAACCGGGAGAATCTGCGGCGCAGCCATCATCCCACCCAAGACTAGTCCGCCTATGGCGATCCCTAACTTTGAAAGCCTTGCCGCCGGCAAGATCCCGGCTTGGGAAAGCACGGTCCAAAGCGTAAGCAGGGCGGCCGCCATCAGCCCATACGCCGCAAATTGAAGATGTCCGGCCAACAAAAGCATGCCGACGCAAAAACCGATCGCGGAGATGGTTCTCAGGACGTTTCGATTCCGTTCGAGCAGGAGAATCGAGGCGAGCAACCAAGGAATCCACGCTACGGTGGAAATGACGCTCGGAAGCGCCACCCATGAGATCATGAATGCCGACAGGCAGAACGATGCGCCCGCCAGACAACTTCCAGCCTCGTTCGCTCCCAATCTTCGGGCCAAGACGTAGCAGCCAAGCCCTGCCCAAAACAGGTGCAGCCAGGCCAACAGCGTCATCGCTGTCGCAGTCGGTACGTGTAAGATCCCAAGCAGCATGTGGGGTGGGTAGAAGCCTGCCGATTGGGAATTGGCGAGAAGCGGCGTTCCTGCAAGCTGATGGGGGTTCCATAGCGGGAGCTGACCTTTGCCCCACGAGTCGAGCACCATCGCCCGCCAAGGATAGAACTGCAAGACTCCATCGGCCTGCAGCACATCCCAAGGTGCTTCCGCCTTGGGGCCGTTCCAGGGCGCCATCTGGCGGATCTGATCGAACGGTCCGATCGCTTCCCCAGCGAACACAGCCTTGTGCAGTGGGATCAGCGGAAGAAGCACGAAGAGCACGATCGCCCACAGCACCGGTTTGGGGGACGATCTACCGAACGGGGTTCGAACGCTCATGAACTCCATCCCCGATTCAGCCGAAGCTTAAGGGCAATAGACGGCCTGCTGCTTGGCCTTCTCATGGTCCGGATTCTGTCGGAGGAGCTCCTTGAATTCTGCGCAGGCTTCATCCACCATGCCCAGCATCATCATCGTCATGGCGAGATCATATCGGGCGCTTTGGTGCTGCGGATTTTCTTGCACGATCTCCTGAAGCGTTGCCAGGGAACCGTCGAAATCTCCTTCGAAACCCTGGATTAGTCCGAGCTGCCATCGCGAGTCGGTGTGGCGAGGATCTGCCGAAAGTGCCTGGTCGAATAGCTGCTTCGCATCGCCATAGCGCCCTTCGCAACGCGCCTCGAAACCCTGCCTATACAGCTCCTCAACACTCATTCCGTTGACCCGAATCGAATTCGAAGTATAGCATAGAGCATACCGCCCAAAGCCCTTGTGCGAACCGCCCTGGCCGACACGGCGATCTGGTTCCCGTTTCCGGTCAAAAACCGAGGGGCTGCGTTACGCGGGGCCGGGCTCGAGCCGGGGTGGTGCGACCCGCTTACCGGACTTATCGCCATCCTTCGCGTCTGTCGTTGACTCGGGCGTTCCAGAGCCGGGTGGGAGTTCACTGACTCGCACGGGTGGCAACTCCTGTCCGTTCATGACGGCGAGGAATTCGTCTCGATCGATCGTTTCTCGTTCGAGCAGAACTTGAACCACTCGGTCGAGGGTGTCCCGATGCGAAGTAAGCAGGTCGACGGCTCGCTGGTGGCACCGCTCGACAATAAGGTGCACTTCTTCATCGATTTGTTTAGCGATATCTTCGCTGTAGTTACGCTCGTCGTAATAGTCCCTGCCCAGAAATGGATTGCGGCTGCGGTGGCCCAGGGCCAGATGGCCGAGTTTCTCGCTCATGCCGTATTCGCAAACCATCGCTCGCGCGATCCTGGAAACGCGCTCAAGGTCATTGCTCGCGCCCGTCCAGACGCGTCCAAAGACCACTTCTTCGGCGACGCGGCCACCCAGGAGCGCTGTGATGTCGTCGAGCAGCTCTTGCTCGCTGACGAGATACTTGTCTTGCTCAGGAAGGTGCCAGGTCGATCCGAGCGACATGCCGCGCGGAAGGATCGTCACCTTGTGGACTGGATCGCACTCCTCGAGCAGCTCGCCGACGATCGCGTGACCGGCCTCATGATACGCAATGACCTCACGCTCTTTCGCATCGATTACCCGGCTGCGCCGCTGCGGTCCCGCCATGACGCGGTCGAGCGCTTCTTCGAGATCGGGCATAAGAATCTTCGTTTGGTTTTTTCGAGCCGCCAGAAGCGCGGCTTCGTTGAGCGCGTTGGCCAGGTCGGCGCCGGTGAATCCCGGCGTTCGCTTGGCGAGCGTCGCCAGGTTAACGCCTCCGTCGATCGGCTTGCCTTTCGAATGGATCTTAAGAATCGCTTCGCGACCTTTCGCGTCGGGAGTATCCACGACGATCTGCCGATCGAATCGGCCGGGTCTGAGGAGCGCGGGATCCAGCACGTCCGGGCGGTTCGTCGCGGCAATCATGATCACTCCGGCGTTCGGATCGAATCCGTCCATTTCGACGAGCAACTGGTTGAGGGTCTGTTCCCGCTCATCGTGGCCGCCGCCGAGCCCAGCGCCTCGCTGCCGGCCGACTGCGTCGATTTCGTCGACGAATATCAAACAAGGCCGATGCGCCTTGGCTGTTTCAAACAGATCGCGAACACGCGCCGCGCCGACACCGACGAACATCTCGACAAAGTCGGAGCCACTGATGTGGAAGAACGGCACTCCCGCCTCTCCAGCGATGGCTCGGGCCAGATGTGTCTTTCCGACACCGGGAGGGCCCGTCAGAAGGATGCCCTTCGGGATTTTCGCGCCAAGCGCCACATACTTTTTGGTGTTCTTGAGGAAGTCGACGATCTCGAAGAGCTCTTGCTTGGCTTCGTCGATCCCGGCTACGTCTTCGAAGGTGATCTTCGGACCGCTCTCGCCAACCCGTTTGGCCTTGCTTCGACCGAAACTCAGCGCCTGGTTGCCTCCCGCTTGCGCCGGGCGGATGAAAAAGAGGTAAATCGCCAGGAACAGGATCAAAGGAACGGCGAACATCGTGAGGAACGCGACGACGTTCGTACTCAGCGGGGGCCGCTCGACCTGCCACTTTACTTCTGCTTCATCGAGCTTCTTGGCGAACGATTCCGCAAGCTTTCCATCGCTGTCCGGAACTTCGGCGATGTATTGGCGGCCGTCTTTCAGCTTTCCGTTGATTTCGGTGCCTTGCCAATTGGCGGTATCGATCTGATGCGTTTTGGCCTGGTTCTCGAACTCGGATTGGGTGAATTTCTCGGGGCGGCTGGAGCTGAATCCAAATCCGTTTTGGCCGACGAGATTCATCAGCAAGATCGCGGCGAGAACCACGATAACGGAAGCGAACAGCGTGCGTGCGGCTTTATTCAATCGATCTCCAAATGGGAATGTCCCGTCATAGCGTACGCCTCGTAAGCCGACCGGGTTTCCCTCATATTATGACGTTATCGGCTCTCCAACGGACTAAACCGAACCCGAAGCGCCTGACGCGTCGCCTCCGTTACCTTCACGCGATCCGCCAAGACCACGCCGGGAATCCATACCGGTCCGCCACTATCACAAATAATCGGCAGGCGTTTCCTTGCCGCCAGGGTCAAGCCCGATTCTCGCAGCAAGTCGGACACCTTCTTCGTTCCAGTGAGCCCGAGCGGTCTCATGGAGTCCCCCGGCTCCGTGCTCCGAAAGAAGAGTGCACCCTCGCACGTCTTTGGGTCGAGCACTTCGCTCAAGGGGTCAAGTTCGCTTTTGAAGAGCCCTGGATCGCAATGCACAGCCTCGATCATCCAGCCAAAAACCGGACTCTCGGTAGTCCCTGGAGTCGTCAGCGGGTATTGAAACGGCTCGGATTGCTGCAATTGGCGGA
>JAYROD010000386.1:0-8333 GCA_041911835.1 Fimbriimonadaceae bacterium
AAGCCGACGTCCTCGCCTTCCAGAACAAGTTCGGTTCGCTCAACCCGACGATTCAGGCCGAGGCGAGTGGCGCGCTGAGCGCGCAACTGCAGGCGGCCATCACCAAGGCCGAAGCGGAGCGGCGCGCGCTGCTCGCGTTCCAGACTGAGAAATCATTCGACGTTCAGGCCCTCAACGCCAAGATCAAGGCCATCCAGGACCAGCTCGAAGCCGAACGCGCTCGGGCCACCGGCAACAGCGCCTCGAGCGAACGCATAGGCGCACTGGCGCTCGAGTTCCAGGGCCTGAAGTCGAAGGCCGAATTCGTGCTCGACACCTACAAGGTCGCATTGCTCGCGGTCGAGAATGCGCGCATGGACGCCACGCGCAAGATCAAGAGTCTCGTCATCATCGAACCCCCCACGCTCGCCCAGAGCGCCGAATATCCGCGCAGGGCCTATGACCTGGCCACGCTGTTGGTCTTGTGCCTGCTCGTCTATGGTGTGGTGCGCCTGGTCATTGCCACCGTCCGCGAGCATCAGGATTGAACGCCCCTTGTATCGAGCTGCAAAGGTTTGCGCGAGTCGCGTGGGCGCCGAGATCCTTCGTGCGATCCGCTTGCCTGTCAGCCACGCCGGCCCACCCGGCCAATTGGCCGACAACGCGAACCTAGACTTTGACCCTGACGATCGCACCCACCGCATGAACAGCTTCCCGAACGCAGAGCATCCCCCAACGGGCAAAGCGCCGAATCGCGCCGAGGAGCTCGTCTCCGACTTCCTCCGCACAAAGCCGCTACCACGAGGGCCGCGCCAGAAGTTCGCAATGTTGCCCTTCGCCTTCATCGCCGATCTCTACGAACTCCTGAGCACTGCTGTACGCATTCGCTTGCTCGACTTCTCCCAGCTGCCCTTTTCACCGTCGGTTGACATACGCACGGAAGCCGGGCTCCATGCTCTCTACAAGCAAGAGTTCGAGGACTGGCGGCGCAGCCTTCCCGCCGCAAACGCGCAATGCAACATCTTGATCCAGCATGATTCGGACGACGGACCGGCTGAAACGGAGTATATGTGTTTGCTTGAGTCCATACTCGGGATCCGCTCCACGACGGCAATATTTGCAAGAAAAGTGTCGTCCAGCGGTGAAGAATCCGAATACAGCATCAACTTCGACCTCCTGAAGCGCCTGCAAACCGAAAGTCGGATGTGCTTCGCCTATCACTGCAATGCGGCCGAAGTCGCGAGATACGACGAATCTCGCATTGCTTCGGTCTTCGACGAAGACGTCGACTTCTTACGCTCAAAGGGTCTTGATATCCGTTTCTTTTCACCTCATGGCGGCGTTCTGAGCTCCACCGGCAAGAACAACAATAGTTACTTCTATCCGGCATTGAGCCGCGATCGATTGATCTGGACCCACAACCGATTCGCGCCCACGGGCGCACGCTATTCGGACGGAAGCTGGATCGGTAGAATAAACAAGCCAAACTCCGGGCTCGATCTCCGCGCCTTTCTGCTCAACAGGCTCCAGGACCCTGGGCTCTCGAAATCTCGTTCGATCCTGCTATTGCATCCCCAATATTACTTTGCCGCCGACGTCGCGGCAGCCGCCCCCCATTTTGCAACCAACCCCTGGTTAGAGGAGTACTGGGCCCTGTATTCGCAAGGTAAGCAGAAGGACTATTGGCAGCCACTGAGACGGGCGCTGGAACAGATCGCATGAGCGCGCGAATCAATACCACACTCACTTTCGTCCCGATTACGGAGCACCGATAATGCTTTACAACGATGCGGAACGTGCTCTCATGGCGAACGCGCTGCATGCGAACATGCGGCTTTCGAGTCCGGCAGTTCAGAATTCAATCATATCAATCAAAGAGGGTTACTTGGGTAACCGAGATCTCCGCGGCTCCAAACTTCTAGATATCGGTCCAGGGCAGTGCGATTTTCTTGATATAGCGCGTGAACAGGGCGCCATTACTTATGGCGTGGATTATGATCGCGTAGTCGTCAAACTTGGCGAAATGCGCGGACATCGGATGTCATTGCATAATCTGTCAAAGGGATGGCCGTCGTTCGATACCACCTTCGACGGAATCTTCTGTCGCGCAAGCATCAACGCCTTCTGGTTTGTCGACGGAAGCGATCAGACACGGCTGCGAACCTTTCTGGATCAGTTGATTGCAGCACTCGCTCCGTCCGGATGGATGTGGGTTCTTCCATGGAACAACATTGCTGACAATCAGAAACCATTCGTCGAGCCAACGCGCAAGACGATTTCCGACTGGGCGAAGGCGAACAGGATATCGATCGATGTCGTCGGCGCAGCAGAGAAGAAGCGCTATCAGTTGAGCTACTCGTTGCCTTATATCGAAACCTGGACGCGGAACTGTCGGACCCATGCGGAGCAGGATCCGCTCAGACAACGGCGATGGGCTTTGGGTGGCGTCTCGTCCGCGGCGCGTGGAGCGAACCTCTTTGCTGCGTACGAGGCCTGCCGAAAGCGATTGCTGGCGGGTGCCAACCCTGGCGAAGAGCGTCACGCTCTCCATTCAGTGCTCGAGTTTCCGGAGACCTTCTGGGCGGAGATCGCGAAGATTCCCGAATGGTCTGCAGACAGAACCTCGGCTGTCTACGCGGCCTTCATTGCTTCCAGACCCAAGTCGGATGTCCTCTTCAGCTACCTCTCGGTACGGCTCGGTACCATGACGCAAGGCCGACTCGACAAGGAACCTGGGACGAAGGGAAGGGTTTACGGATGGGGCTGGGTTTATTGGGGGCGGGCAGCGGTCTACGCTTATCAGGCAACGCTGGAACGGCGCTACATCGATATTTTGCTGGATGGCTACGAGCGCCTCTTGAACGAGCGGGATGACAGTCTGGCGATGTCTGATGACGTTCGCGGACGGATTGTCAAGTCCTGGGGAGTTCAGACGCCCGAGAGCCCGCTGCGGACGTCCGAAGTGACAGCCACGGGCCTTCAGTTGCTGCCGATCTGTGAATTGCTTCTGAGTCCGGCCGCGAAAGATTTGACGGAGGAATGCAGAAACAGGCTGGTCACGACGATCACCGAGTCACTCGACGAATTCGTGAATGAACTTACATCTGACGCAGCATCTTGCGGTGGATACTATGTGAGTCCTTTCGATCGCTCCGTCGAGGCGCTGAATCATTCTCACCTTCTTGGCGCAGCATTCGCCAAGGCCTCCCAGATCACCGGACGCGACAAGTATCGTCACATAGCTGACCTTCTATCACGATATTTTCTCGAATCATGTGTACTCGAGGGGAATGACACCTATTCCTGGGCGTACGCTCCGACGCCCGGAAAGATGCGAGATAAGCATCCGCTGATGTCGATGGAACAAAAGAACATCAATAATGCGGTCGGTGGCGAGGCATTTTATAAGGCGGCAGTAACTATCGAGTTACCTTTGGCCGCACGGCAGGCAGGTATCTGTCTCTCGGCAAACGACATGAATCGAATTGCTAATTCGTTCCTACAAAACGTGGTGCAACCCAACGATGATTTGAACCTATACATAAGCAGCCGAAAGATTCGTCCGGCGGCTGAATTCGCGACAAAGTATAGCGCTCAATATATGCTTATATGTGGTTTCGCGCTATTGGACGAGGTGAACGAGGAAGTGCGCAGAGCTCTGGTTCGGCTATTTTCGGTACGTTCAGACTGGTTTCCGAACGGATGGTTTGGCGGGCCGGCTGGAATCATGGCTCTCGCCCACTTCATGTCACGAACTTCGTCCAGGCTGAATGAATAACGCTCCTGACCGGTAAGGCAGCGCCCGACGCTTGTTTCATCAGAGCAGACCACCGTCTTCGGACTCGGTGTTACGGCATGCGACTTCCTGCTTCTGGGTCCGCGATGATTCTTACTCGGAGTATGGGAACTAATATGTCGATTATCTCTCGGACATCTTTTGCCAGAGTTCTCGCAATACTGTTTTCGGTTGGTGCTTCCAGTTCGAGTTGGGCGGCCGGCGAGTCGGAGGCGATGGCCACAAAGCCCTATACGATCGCAGCCATTGCAGATTTGCCCGCCGACGCCCAGACTGTACTGCAAGCGTCAATTCGCGGTTTTCTTCGAAACTCCGCGTCGCTCGCCAGTCGAGATGCGGGTGATTTGGGCTGGGATTGTCTCGCTGCCGGATCGCTCGCCGATGCGGGCGTGCCCAATGCTGCCCAGAAACTTCAGGCGATTGCGGATCATCTGGTGCTCACGGCGATTCCGTCGAAATCAGGATTCGCAGGCTGGGGCTACCAAGGAAAAAGCGCGAATAGTTGTCCCGACGGCGGCCTCGACGCTTTTGGCGACGGCACCTGCAACAGCCGATCGACAGCCTACTCGTTTCAGACCGGCCTGGGTATAGCCTGTCTTGCCAAGGCAGGTGCAATTTTCAAGCACAACGACTACCTGGCGATGGCGCAAGACATTCTGAATTATTGGAATTCGTTCTCGATTCCGAGAACCCCCTGTCCCGACTGTATCTATTATTGGTATAGTGACAATCAGAATGATCGCGGTCGATTCGTTCGCAATGTGAATGTCTTCATGGGTTTCGGCGCAGCGATGCTCGGAAGTGCCAGCGGACAGCGTGGTGATGGCGCAATCGCCGATAAGGTCATGCGCGCGGACCTGAGCGAAAGCAAATCGGGTAATCGAGGTTATCTAGGCGTCGCCGATCCACAGTGGATAGCGAAGAAGGCGGAAGCCGCCCAGAACATCGAGAATCATGCTGCAGCGATGGCAGTCCTGATCGATCAAGTCGGCGCTGTCGTCGGTTCGGCAGCCTACCGATCGCACGGCAAGTCGGTCTGGGAGGAATGGGCGACGTGCGACAACAAGCGCTGCCAAGTCGCGGCGTGCAATGTCTATGGAGGCGACGCGACCCGCTGCCAGGCAACGCTCACTGCCGCGCATTGCGCATTCCGTCGGGTCGATTCGCGCGCCGATAGCCAGTGTCGCGAATATCTCTCGCGCGCGAAGTCCGTCTCGACGTTTGGAATCTGGTCGGCCATGGTCGGCGGGACGCGCTGAAGCCGTTGATCGCCGCACACCCTATCTTTCGCCCTCCCCCAGCGCCGCGGAGACCAAACTCTCGGGTGTGCGGTTGCCAGGTCGGGCCACCTCGCAGTTGCGGCAAGATTTGAGCCGACCTTTCCCGCAAGCAAGGAGGCCTTCTTCAGAGCGCGTGGCGCAGAGCCGTCGGCGCACAGTTCCTCGTCCAGGTTTCGACAAACTGAAGTCCTGAGTAAACCAGACCATACTTGGTTTCATCTTCCTTCCGGATGACCTCAATCAGAACCTGCGATCGCTTCGCCCACTCAGCCACGGTCCTTCGGGTGACATCGACCAAGTCCTTCTGGCTGTCGGCGGGCTTGTTCCAGGGAGCAATCCACATCCAGCCCGTCGGTTTCAGCGAGTTCGAAATCTGCTCGAGAAAGTGCCTCAATGACGTGTCATCACCTGGTTTCGCGAACCAATAGCAGTTGATCGATGCGCGACAAAAGATGCCATCGAACATCACACCTTCGAACGGCCAATCCATGCGCAGGTTGCACTCGGTCATCTTGTGCCCGCGCATCTCTCCGAGCTTCAACACGGCTGGGTCGAAATCCACGCCGTAGGTAATTGCCCCTTTTCCCTTGAGGATATCAAGGAGATCGCACTGGCCGGGTCCGATATCCAGTATGTGCAGTCCGTGAAAGTCGATATGAGAGAGATAGGAGTCGACAATCGAACTTATCCCCTTGTATACGGTTGGACTCGAAGTTCTCATGTTCAATTGAATGGCGGTCGCCATCAATTCGCGTTCGGCGTCGTTGTATAGCACTGTGGCTCCCCTGTTTCGTTGCCTGTACCGCTTGCCTAGCCATTCATGAGGCTCTGACGTAACGCGTCACGAAGCGGCTCCCAGTACTCGGCTGATTTACCTTGCAGGTATAATTCCCAATACTCTTTCAGCCATGGATTCTTGGCGAAATAGGGTTCCGCCGAACTGCTCTCCTTAGCGAAGTAGTATTGTGGGTGAAGAAGCACAACATACCGGTAAGTAAGCGGTCGATCCTTCGTTAACAGATTGGTGATCAGAAAACGCCGCAAGTCCATACTCACGTCACCGCGCTTGATCCTAACGCTCCAAGCGCCGTCAGAGTAGCGCTGAGCACTCGGCGCAAATCTATTATGGGTCCAGATAAGTCGATGTCGGCTGAACGATGGATAAAAGAAGCTGTAATTATTGACTCCGGATGGGCCAGCGATTCCACCATGCGGAGAGAAGTGGTTAATTTCGAGCCCATGCGAGCGCAAAAACTCGACATCTTCATTGAAGACATCCACTATCTTTTTTTCATCGTAACCCGCCAACTCGCCTGCATTGCAGTGGTAGGTGAAACACATACCTTTTTCGTCCTGCAGACGCTTGAGCAAGCCAAAATCAATACCGTATCTGCAGATTGCGCCCTCTTCGTCGATCTCACGGCAAAAAATGGCGGTCGTCGATTTGATGCCGAGTTCTCCTTCAAAGGCGCACAAATACTGCGTCTCCAGCGGGGCGCTGTCGGAGTCATGTTGAATGATCAGGTTGAGCTTTGGCGCGTCGACACTGCTCAAGCTCTTCTTTCGCCAGAGACGGTATTCCTCCTTGTAGAGAGCAACCAGGCCCGCCTCAGTCTGGATATCGTGCCCGGGCGGAAACGACAAATCGTTGAAATCCATAAAATTGACCTTACCATCTTCTAGGAGCGTATCGTAGAGGCCCCGAATATATTCAAAGGGGAGCATCGATATACCCTGGCGGGGACTCGATGGGAGCGGGTTCCCGCGCAGGTAGGCGCTGGTCGCCGATAGATGAGCGGGCTCTGGTGAGTGGGTAGTCGCCTCGGGGGCTGGAGAATCCTTCCGGAAAGACGGATTTTTGGATTGCACAATTTCCGGGACGGCCTCCCCCAGCTCCGTGACATTCTTATCTACATCCGTCACAATTGACGCGCGATCTTGGCTGCTCGAGTTCGTCACCATCGTGCCAAATCTCCACCAGTCCGGATGAACCAAAGCCGTGCAACGGGCGCGTCTGACACTTTTCAAGAGGGTGGTGAGAGCCCGGAAATCCGCATCGGTAGTCAGCGTCAAATTCTCATTCTTATAGCCATCCGGACCTAACATCACAACCGAGTTGCCGTTGTCGGAGTAGGCAAAATCCCGTGATAGAAAGTATGCCTCGTAGGACAGCCCCAGTTCGCTCATATCGATTTCATGCAGTCTTTCTACCCAGCCGCCATCCGCAACACTGCGTCCGACCTCTTGCCTATGACGTGTGCAGCCTTTAAAAATCTCGTAATTGACGAAGTTGTTCTTCTTGGCGAATTCGCTGCCATGCGATGCGGATCCGAAAATTTGAATTCCGTGGGAGCGGAACCAGGCGAGTTCCGCCCTCAGGTGCGTTAGCACCGGCCTTTCCGTGATGCGGGATAATTGCATGAAGTTGTTATTCAAACCGACTTCGTGCCCGTAACCAACAAGCTGCCGCGCTAGTGCAAGCAGTTTTCTACGGTGCCAGATCCGCCCGAAGACAACTCGTCCGTAATAATTCGATTTTTTGCCGTGATCTCCCGGGGGCAACAAGTAGTAGGTGGAGCGGATACCCATCGAAAATTCAATGGCGGCCATATTCAGAGCGGCGTCGACGTCCGTGTCCACGTCATGGCGGATCAACAGTATGCTGCGCATATCCGGCTTGGCTGCATACTCACGATAGAGGACAGGCGCAAGGCCGGCCTCGAGCATCGCCTGGAGCAATCGGCGATAGCTGACGACCCGCCCGCCCCTAAATACGGCATCCAGGTCTTGTTGATTATTTTGCATAGACGTTCTCAATCAATATTCTGCCGCGGCCTGACGTACCCGGGGAGCCGGTGGCTTCGCTAGCTGGGCTTCAGGCGCGATGTCGACGTTCGGGGCAAGACGCTCGATTCGGACTTTGACGGCCATGCCACCGGGTTGTCGTTTGCGCTCGGCTGCTACACCTTGCGGAACACCCGCTTGTAGTAGCCGCTGAGGCCCGGGCTATCGTCGTCGTCGGCCAGGAATGGCTCGAAGACCTCACCAGCCAACGCCAGCCAGTCCTTCGGCCACACTGCGTATTTTTGCTTGGCCAGCACTTCGTCGTAGTAGTGCCGCGAAGCGATGTAAACATAGAGTCCGCCTTGCCGCGTCACGTCTGCGAGTCGGCCGAAGAAGCGTCGGGCCTGGTCGAACTCTTCTATGAATATGGCCCCAGTCTTGTCCAGAACGAGGTCGTAGCGACGAGGCGCGCCGGCCGGGTCCTTTGCGACCTC
>JAYROD010000387.1:0-2188 GCA_041911835.1 Fimbriimonadaceae bacterium
AGTGCGTCGGCAAGTGAATTGAGGTTGTCAGCCTCCGCCAGCCAGGGCGTGAACTCCCCTGCTTCGTGCTTCCATGCCTCACGCAGCGGCACTCGCTCCAGCTTGCTGAGGCTTGTCTTGGTTGTCATAACTCAGGCGGCCTCCAATTCCACTTGGCCTGACAGCAGTCGCGGGAGCAGCAAGTCGCGGGTGCGACGAAGATTCTTGATCTGGAAAATCAGCGTCTGCTGCTGCTCAATGACTCCCGCAAAAAACGTCGAGAACCTTTGCAAAACCTGACGATCGGGCATTGCTACTTCATAATTCGCCAAAACATCCCAGTTTGCACGAGGCATCTTGGCACCGTTGGCCGTTGCGCTCGCGTGCGCGACAAATGCGTCGCTGGATACACAGGACGCAACCAAGGCGTAATGCTCCGGGTGACGAGAACGAATGACGATTGTGTCGGCTGAACAGAGGCCATCGAACGGAGCAACACTCACTTTGTGAAAGTACGGCCGAATCTTGCCGAACAACACGTCACCCTTTCTAAATGCCAACTTATTTGAGCCGAGTTTTGTCACCTCCTCCCAGGCATCCAGCGCAATCGCGCGCCGGGGAATGTGTTCCAGGCCGACGTAGGGCCGAGGCTCATCCAACTCTCCCTTCGCTACATTCCGACGAATCTCCTCCGCTATTTCGCCGAGCTTTGCTGCCGTCCAGCCTTCTGGCAAATCACCTCTTGGCGACGGGATCCTTGGGCGATTCCCGTGGTCGGGAAGGCGGAATTCCACGAACCACTCCCGGTAGAGGGCTCGGGCCATGATCCCGAGAATCTCGATGCGGCGCTGACTGTTCTCGATCAACTCGTCGTAGGCCGACAGGATGTCCGCAATTCGCCGCTGCACAGAAAGCGGTGGGAGCGGAAGCTCGAAGCTGGTGAGCACCTGTGCGTTGGCGTTAGGCTGCGCCGCACCTCCCATGTGCTGCTGAACGAAATTCTTGTAGGCCGCGGATTCCACCACAAACCCTACAAATCGGGCATCAACTGACGGCGCAGGCCGGACTCGCACTAGGTACGACGCGAAAACAGCCTGCGGAGGGTCTTTTATGAACTTTGCCCACCCCGTTGTCGCCCCGGTGCGGGCGATCACGATGTCGCCAGTCCGCAGTCGATACTTAGGTAATCTGCTTTTGTCGATCTCGCAATAAGGCACGCATTCCCAATCCAGACGATCTGGAACTATGTCGGTGATTCGCAAGAACCGGGGGCCAATGGGCTCAGCCGCTGCACTCGCCGTGAAACCATACTCCACGGCCTCACATACCTCGCGTAGCGGAACTGTCGGGTAGACCAATCTCGTCACGCTCCGAGTAACTCAACCACGTTTCGGGCGATCGTTGCTTCGAGCTCCCGAGCTTGAACGTTCAGGTTCTCGAGTTCCTCGTTCAGGGCTTCAAGTCGCTCCATGAAGTCCTCGTCGCTTACGTCGTCACCTGGCGCGACACCGACATATCGACCGGGATTGAGCGACCAGCCCTGCGCCTCTATCTCCTTGACCGTGGCGGACTTGCACAGACCAGGTACGTCGGCGTAGGCCGACTTCTTGCCGAAGATTTCTCTGAACTTGGCCTCACCTTCGCCACCCCCAAGAGTGAAGTCAGGAGTTTCGCCTCGATAGAGGCGAACGAGGTTTGCGAGGAATCCGATCTGTGCGGGCGTCCACTCGCGATGGGCCTTGTCTACCTGCCGGAAGATGTGGCGGGCGTCGACAAACAGAACCGTTTCGGCGCGCGGCTTTCTCGCCTTGGCTTTGTCGAAAAACCAGAGTGTGCAGGGCAGCGCAACTGTGTAGAACATGTTGGGCCCGACGGCGACCATTACATCCACAGCTCGCGCCTCGATCAGCTTCCGCCTCAACTCCTGCTCAGACGATCGGGCGTCGGATGCCGAGTTCGCCATCACAAAGCCGGCGCGCCCCTTGGCGTTTAGCGAGGAGTAGAACAGCTGGATCCAGAGGTAGTTCGCGTTGTCGGTTCGTGGCAGGCCGAATGGGAAGCGGCGACCGGGTCCGACCATAGCCGCGAGCCGTTCCTTGTTTACCGCGTTGACGTTGAACGGTGGATTGGCAAGGACAAAGTCAAATTGACCGGTGGCGCTGTGGGGGTCGTCGTAGTAACTGTTGACGTTGCCACCGTGGCGGATGTC
>JAYROD010000388.1:0-7843 GCA_041911835.1 Fimbriimonadaceae bacterium
CACACCGAATCGGGTTACAACGACCGGCGAACCCAATGCGAGGCGGCGATGGCGGCTTTGGGCGTAGAGACGCTCAGAGATACCTCGCTCGCCGACCTCGAATCGAGTCGGGAAGCGATGGGGGATCTGCTCTATCGGAGGGCGAGGCACATCGTTTCAGAAAATGCTCGATGCTTGGAATTCGCGGTCGCGCTCGAACGGTCTGACTCCGGGCGACTCGGTGAACTCATGCGCGCCAGCCACGAAAGTCTGCGGGACGATTATGAGGTCAGCTCTCCAGAATTGGATGCAATGGCCGAGTCGGCCTGGGCAGCCCCTAGCTGCACCGGTGCGCGAATGACTGGTGGCGGCTTCGGCGGAGCCTGCGTCGCGTTGGTGCAAGCCGACGTTTGCAGTGAATTCATCGACCAAGTTGGGGAGACGTATCGGAATCGAACGGGCATCGAAGCGCAGTTCACGGTCTGCCAAGCGGTTGACGGGGCACACGTTAGCGGTCCGGATGAACTGAATTCGGATTAGAGCGTCTGGGCCAATAGGCCCATACTCTTGACAGGCTCGAAATGCGAGTTTGTACCTGAGGAAGATTCCATCTCAAGTTTTGGGAGGGGATGTGGAACGAGTGTTATAGGCGGTAAGTCAATACACGAGTGAGGGTTGGAAACATGGCAATGCCAAGCACAACCAGATCGGACATGGGACCACGAGGCGTTCGGCTAACGCCGACGGAAGTCAAGGTGCTGAGCTTGATTGCTCAGGGCCACAGCAGCAAAGAAGCGGCTGAAAAGCTTGTGGTTTCAAAGCGAACAGTCGATTTCCATCTGGCGAACATATACGATAAGCTTCAGGTCAATAATCGCGTCCAGGCGCTGAGAATGGCAACCCGATTGGGCTTGATCCCATTCGAGCCGATCTTCGGCCATGCCAGTGGGGAAGCCTAAGGGGAAGAGGAAGACGAAGTCCGTACCGATGTCCGGGCCGGGTTCTTTCGGAAAGCCGAAAGGACCCGGCTTTTCTGTTGCCGAATGTCTTAGCCGTGTTCCTCCGGCTTGGAACTTGGACTTCATCGACCCTCGATTGGATCTATCCGCGGAAGTGCGGGTTATGCAACGTGCTTGGCCCGCAGGCGCTGTGCGATCCATGCATGAAGGAGCTACCACGCAATACTGAAGGCATGCGTCTTACTCGGGGGATGAGCCCAGTCGATTGGCGCATAGCGATCTGCGAATACGACGGCCGGGCCAAGCAGGCGATCACGCGGCTGAAGTATAGTCGTTCGACGACGCTTGCCCGCCCGTTAGCGGGCGTCGTTTCGGAGTTTGCGCGAGCCAACGGCCTCCTAGAGACCGACGCCGTCATCCCGGTTCCGATTCACTGGCTTCGCTACTGCCAACGGGGCTTCAATCAGGCGGCGCTGCTGTGCGGTGCAATGCCTGAGGACTTCGTTCAGGAGTCGTGGCTCACCCGAATCCGGTCCACCAGACCCCAAGTGCGGATGAACGTCGAGCAGCGGCGGAAGAACCTCAGAGGAGCGTTTGTCGCCAAACCCGAAGTCGAAGGCAAGCAAATTCTGCTTGTGGACGACGTTTACACTTCCGGCGGAACGGCTGAGGCCTGCGCCGAGGCGCTCAAGCTCGCCGGCGCCGAACGGGTGGGCGTCCTCGTGTTCGCAGCGGCACGTAAGACGGATTAGCCTTCGGGCTGGAGCAGCCCGTATTTTCCGTCCTTGCGTCGGTACAGCACTTCCACGTTGCCCGACTCTTCGTTGCGGAACACAAAGAACGAGTGATCGACCATTTCGAGCTGGAGCGCTGCCTCTTCTGCCGCCATATGCTTGAGCAAGAAAGTCTTCCGCTCCTTGATCGTGACGACGTGGTCGTCGGACTCGGCCACGGGTTCTTCTTGCAGACCGATGGGTGGCTCGGAGCCTTTTCTGCGGTGGTTATGGATGATCCGGGTTTTCAGGCGCCGGAGACGGTTTTCCATCTTCTCGGCAACTTTGTCGATCGCCGCCCTGACGCTGGCGTCGTGCTCCTCGCCGCGGATCGTAAATCCATCGGCGAAGACCGTGATCTCGATTCGATGAGCGAGCTTCTCCTCGCGGTGGACGATCTCGACTTTGTGAGCTTGGTGAAAAAAGCGGTTCAGCTTCCCTAGTTTGAGAGCGGCGTAGTCCTTATCGTTAGCGGTCAAATTGCCTTCGGCATTGCGAACAAGAACTTCCATCGATAGTCTCCTTATCCCAGTCTACGAACCGTAGCGACGGCGAATGCGGAAATCCCCTCGCCCCGGCCGATTGATCCGAGCTGTTCGTTCGTTGTAGCTTTGACGCTTACTCGCTCCGGTTCCATTCGGAGAGCCTCGGCGATATTCCTGCAAATCTCTTCTCGTTGCACCATTACCTTTGGTGACTCGGCGATCACAGTCGCGTCAACGTTCAAAATCTCCCACCCGTTCTGCCGCAGCATTTCTCTGGCCGCTTGCAGAAACCGCCCGGAAGGCGCGTCCTTCCAAGCCGGATCCGTGTTGGGAAAGTGAACCCCAATATCTCCCATCGCCGCTGAACCGAGCAACGCATCGACGACGGCGTGAAGGAGGACGTCGGCGTCGGAGTGCCCTTCGAGCCCTTTGTGGCCAGCGAATCGGACGCCTCCCAGCAAGAGCGGCCTCGATGGGTCCTCCGAGAATGCGTGGACGTCGTATCCCAAGCCGGTTCGCACTTCTGCGTTCGAAATTCTATCGACGGCAGCGGAATAGTCTTCCGGAAGCGTGATCTTCGTGTTCCGAGGATCGCCCGGCACGAACTGTGGCGTCACCCCGAGAGCCTCGATGAGACTCATGTCGTCCGTTCCTTGCGCGTTCAGCGCATAGGCTGCTTCGAGAAGCTCGCGCTTCGCGGCCTGAGGGGTCTGCACGGCGACCAGTTCGCTTCGGTCGAGCGTCTCGAGGCGACCCTTGGCGTATCGCTTGATCGTGTCGGTGACCGGGAGCGCCGGGCAGACGGCTTGGCTTGAACCAACGGCTTCGATCACCTCGGAAATCAAGCCCTGGGAAAGAAAGGGGCGAGCGGCGTCATGGATCAACACGGTGTCCACGTCCTCGGGCAGCGAGGCGAGCCCCCTTTGCGCGCTCGCCGTCCTCGTATCACCACCAGCGACGACGAACGTGGCTCCTGGCGCCGCCGCCCTCATGGATTCGACCAGATGAGCGGGAGCGACGATGCCGGTCGAAGCAATTGAGGGGTGGTCGGCGAGAGCGTCAAATGCCCACTTCCAGACCGGTTTGCCACCCAACGGGGAGGCGAGTTTGTCGGCGCCAAACCGTTGTGAGCTTCCTGCCGCCAGGAGAATCGCGCCGACGTTCATCAAGCTCTCTTAATGGTGCTGCCGCCGGCGTTCGTTGGTTTCATCTGGCAGCTCGGCAAAGATCATTTTGCCTCGCTCTGTCTGGATGACTTGGGTGACGGAAACTTGGAGTGTCTCGTTTAGGTGTCGCCTGCCGTTCTCCACGACCACCATGGTGCCGTCGTCGAGATAGGCGATCCCCTGTCCAGGCTGATTGCCTTCTCGGATGACAGTTACGTTCAAGCCCTCACCCGGGAGAACGTTGGGCTTCAGGGCCAAGGCGAGATCGTTGATGTTCAGTACCGGGACTCCCTGCAGACTCGCCACTCGATTGAGGTTGTGATCGTTCGTGACGATATCGCCTCCCAACGCTTTGGCCAGTCGGATCAAGCGGCTGTCGACTTCCTCCTTGGTGTCGGGAGCGTGGCGGTCGTGAATCCCCACCTCCAGCGGAAAGTCGGCTTGCATGAGCCGCAGGACGTCGAGTCCACGCTTGCCGCGCTGACGGCGCAGCGAATCCGAACTGTCGGCAATGTATTGGAGCTCTTCCAGGACGAATTGGGGGACGTAAATCTGCCCCTCGACGAATCCCGTGCGGGCAACGTCGTAAATGCGGCCGTCGATGATGACATTGGTGTCCAAGATCTTGATGCTCCGCCGTCGGCTCTTGCCTCTGTTCTTCTGCCACGGAAGCACATCACCCATCGAGCGCAGCGCATAAACCGAGACCGCGCTGACCCCGAGCATCAGCGCAAGTGTTGCGATGGTCGCTATATAGACGCCCTGCACTGTGAACAGCACCATGAACGGCACGGTGATCAGAACGCCGACGAAGATGCCGACGTAAATCGTGACCTTGTCGCCGCTGTCCATGTTGTCCCAGCGGTACGACATGCGGTCGGAAACCTTATAGAGGAGAGTGCCGAGTCCCGTGCCGACCATGAATCCAAGGACGGTCATCGCTGCCATAGTGGCGACGTTATGCGATCCCCCGTGCGGGTCGCTGAGGTGGAGCGCCTCGTAGAGCAACTCCAGCAGCGCCGGACCCCAAATTCCGACGAGGACGGCGCCCACTGCACCAACCAGGATCGCGACGAAGGTCCGAGCCTTAATCAAGTCTTGCTCCTTTTGGTGTGGCTCTTAATGCTTCACCTCGAGCACTTTGACGTTCGCGCCGTCGAGCACAAAGAACGTGAAGGCGTCTTCGACGGAGCCGTCAGCGATCTTGACGTGGGTGGCAGAGAAATTCTCTTCTGGGCGGGTCGAATCGACGCCGACCCAGTGCTTCCCATCCCAAATCTCGACCCAAGCATGATAGAAGAAGGCCCCTTCTGCATAGACGAGCCCGCTGACCACCTTCGTGGGAATACCTGCCGCGCGCATGAGGGTCGCCGTTAGAATGGCGTAATCCCGACAAACCCCTTCCTTGGTCTTCAGCACTTCAGATGCGTCGCGAAGAACACCAATGCCCGCATTGGGGGTCATGATTCCATAGACGTATGCCTTGACCTTCTTTGCGGCAGGTAAAACCGCTGTTTCCTTGCCAACGATCGTTTTTGCCAGCTTCGTGAAGGTTGCCGAGGTCGATGGGATATGAAGTCCTGGCTGGACCCACTTTGGCTGGGCTTTCTTCGCAGCGGCGATGCTCAGCTTTCCGGTCGGGATTGAAGGATGCACCGAGACGAGCCAGCCACCGTTTTGCTTGACGACGGTTTGATGGTTGTCAGTGGGCATGCGCTTCAGGTCGACCCCCGAGACGTCCAGCTTGACGTACGTCGTCTTCCAGGGATCGTCGATGGTGCGGTCGGTCTTGATCGAAGTCGAGAACGCGAGGTCCTTTTTGGGCTCGGTCGGCTTCGAATTGCCCATCGCGACCTCTTTGGATTCGGGGAGCATCTCGATCCCCATAGGACCTTCCATCTTGATCATGTCGCCCTTGGAACTCATGAAGACTTTGGTCTGGGCTCGCGGATCGTCGATAAGGATCTGCTCGGCGTCGTATTCTTTGCCAGCCACTGTGACCTTCGTCTTGCCGACATATGTCGCGGAGTTCTTGACGAGCGATACTGTCATGGGATCGAGAACATAAAAGCTGACCTTCTTGCCGGGTTTCAGATTCGCTCTTCCGAGAACCGCCGCCGTGGGGTCGTCCAAAACCTGGCCGTCCTTTGGCATCGGGATCGACTTATGGTTTTTCACACCCGAGTTGTCGAGGTCGAGCTCGATCGTCGAACTCTTGAAAGTCGCCCAAAGGGTCTGCTTTCGTCCGGCGCTCTCTGTCTCGAACCACATCGTCGCCGGCTTGCCATTGACCGAGAATGTGGTCTTGCTCTTGATGGTGAGATTCAGCGCGGAGCCGAGCATTTCGGAGTTCATCACTGTGAGCGACTCGCTTCTTTTGGGCGGCGTGCCATCATTGCCCGCTTCGAAGAGCGCATAGCTCGAATAGCCAATTTTCTGGCCTTGAAGATAGATTCCGAGCCAAGTTTCTTGCGCAAATGCCGATGAGCAAGCGAGCGCCGCTGCCAAAAGAAATAGATATCGCTTCACGAATTGACATCTAGAATACTGGAAACTCCGCGAAACGGGCGTCCAAATGTGCGTCCTTCTCAACAATCGGGACTCTTGGGAAACAAGTTCGCCCATTCGAGCGTTGAATCGTCAGACGCGGTTGACAGCGTCATGAAACCGCCGGTACGATGCGTCGTCATCGCCAATCGCTGACTATTTATGTCCATCCTCGTCATTGTCGAATCCCCAGCAAAAGCCAAAACCATCAGCCGATTTCTCGGCGCTGGCTATGACGTGCAGGCCAGCTTTGGCCATGTTCGAGACCTTCCCGAGCGCGCCGACGAGATTCCCGCAAACTACAAGAAAGAGAAGTGGGCGAAGCTCGGCGTCAACGTCGAGAAGGATTTCGAGCCGCTGTATGTGGTGCCGGAAGATAAAAAGCGCTACGTTGACAACCTAAAGAAGGCCTCGAAGGGCATACAGGAACTCCTTCTCGCCACCGATGAAGATCGGGAGGGCGAGAGCATCAGCTGGCACATTCTCCAACTGCTCAAGCTGCCGAAAGGGATCACCGTCAAGCGCATCGTCTTTCACGAGATCACTCAGGACGCCATTCGAGAAGCGCTTAAGAATCCGCGAAGCGTCGATGAGGATCTTGTACGCGCCCAGGAAACTCGACGCATCCTCGACCGGCTGTATGGCTATACGCTTTCGCCGCTCTTGTGGAAGAAGGTTGCGCCGAAGCTAAGCGCCGGAAGAGTGCAGAGCATCGCGGTCCGGCTGACCGTGGAGCGCGAGCGCCAGCGACGCAAATTCAAGTCCGCAGAGTACTGGGATCTCGAAGCGGAGTTGACCGCCCAGAAAGGAAACTTTCGGGCCAGACTGTCGAAGGTCGGGCCCCAGCGAGTCGCCAGCGGCAAGAGCTTCGATCCTGAGACCGGCGAATTATCCGATGCGAAGGTCCTGCTCCTCGATGGAGAGGGGGCCGCAAAGCTGGGGACCGTCGCGCGAGAATCGAAGCCCTGGGTGGTCTCGAAACTGGAGACGACGGCAGGCCAAGAGAATCCCCCCGCGCCCTTTATGACGTCGACCTTACAGCAGGAGGCCAACCGGAAGCTGCGAATGAGCTCGAAGCGCACGATGCAGGTAGCACAGCAGCTCTATGAGGGAATCGATCTCAAAGGCGACCGAGTTGGTTTGATCACCTATATGAGAACGGACTCACTGACCCTGAGCGAGAAGGCTCTCAACGAATCGCGCGAGGTTATTGCGGAACTCTATGGCAAGGAATACCTCCCCGACAAGCCGGTCCGACACCGCTCGAAGGTCAAAGGGGCGCAAGAAGCTCACGAGGCAATTCGCCCGACGGAGCTGTCCCGCAAGCCGCAAGACGTCCAGGCGTTTCTCGATAAAGACCAATACGCGCTTTACGATTTGATTTGGAAGCGGACGTTGGCCTGCCAGATGGTGCCGGCGAAAGTGCAGCGAACGAGCGTCGACGTCACCGTTAACGCGGGCTCGGACGAGCTCACGTTCGCGGCAAGTGGCAAGCAGATCGTATTTCCCGGATTTCTACGCGCCTACGTCGAGGGTTCAGACGATCCCGAGGCGGAGCTTGAGAGTCGCGAGACGATTCTTCCCGAATTGGCCATGGGCCAAGAACTGGGCCTCAAGAGCCTGGAAACGCTTTCCCATGCGACGAAGCCGCCCGCTCGGTACACGGAAGCTAGCCTCGTCAAGAAGCTGGAAGATGAGGGAATCGGAAGGCCCAGCACCTATGCGTCGATTATTTCGACGATTCAGGATCGTGGATATGTGTTCAAACGGGGCAACGAACACGTTCCCACCATCACCGCGATCGCCGTGACCGAAAACCTCGAGGACCATTTTACGGAGCTGGTCGACTTAGCATTCACCGCGCGAATGGAGGGTGAGTTGGATGAAATCGCCGAGGGGGAGATCGACTCCGTTCGCTACCTCTCGAATTTCTA
>JAYROD010000389.1:0-3698 GCA_041911835.1 Fimbriimonadaceae bacterium
ATGGCGAGCAAGGTCGACACCGTCACGGTCGCGATCGACTGGCGGCTGATGGTGATCGCGATGCAGCTCCGCTTCTTCGTCCGGCCGCTCGGCTTCCCGAAGCGCATCGGCCGCGACGAGGTCGTCGCGCTGCGCATGTCCTTCAACCGCGAGACGCTCGACGCAATCCAGGCCGCGCGCGGCACGGGCGCGCCGGTCCTCGCGGTTGCCGCCTGACTAAACGACACGAACGGAGGAGTCGCCCGTGATCCGGACTGCCGACACAAAGATCGTGGCCCACGAGCTCCACGCCCGCTACGACCACCTCAGGGCCGTCACGCTGATCGGCAGGACGATGCAGAAGGCGCTGTTCGCCGGCCGCTCGGACGAGGTCGTGTTCTGGGCGCTCGTGCACGCGCACTACTGCGGAGGCGAGCTCTGCGAATCCACCGAGGAGCAGCTGAGTTATTTCGCGGCGTTCATCCTGCCCGATCCCTCCGAGGTGAACTAGTCGCAACGGACGCGAATGACGGGGCCGCCCTTCTTGGAGCTTTTGCCTTTTATTGGCTCGCTCGAAGTCCCGGTGAGACTTCTTCGGCGACTGGGTCGATAGCGTTCAACGGCTGGTTGGACTGTATGTACTTACCGAGCTTCAACGTTCAATGCGACGGGCCCCTCCAGGCTGAATCCCATCTCATAGCTGACGCGTTCGCCCTGCGAGACGTAGTCCCAGTCGGCGAAATTTGTCTTCGATACGAAAACCTCGAGCCCATCGCTGTCTGATCGAATGAAGCCGAAGGAGGCATTCTTGGCATACAGCAGGCCATAGAATTTCTTGTGCGTTTCATCATCATTTCGGATGATTCCGCGCACCGCGCGTTTCTGCTGGAAGGTCACTCTGGCACCTTTTAGCTCCGCGAAGAGCTTCAGGCCGTCCGAGCCCCGGCCGACGATGCATAGTTGTCGTGCATGCCAGAACCGCGCTTCGTACTTGCGATCGCCTCGGCTGTAAGAACTGTTCAGGTGATAAGCGATGGCCTCCGCGTTCGCGTTGGCAACTGCCGAAGACGTTTCGAGGAGCGTGCGCGCCAAATCAAAGTGCAGGCGTTGGCTCCCGGGATTGACGGTCAGCGTCGACCTGAGGACAGCTGACGCCTCATCGAAATCATGATTTGCTCGGTATATTCGCGCGAGCCGCAGCGCGACCAGCTCGCTTCGTGAGTTCTTGTCGAACGCCCTCCTAAGGGCAGTTAAGGCACGTTGTTCATTGTGGAGCGCATCGCTGAGGTTGGCCTCCTCGGTGAGAAGTCGATCGTCAGCAGGAAATCGTTGCAGCCCCTGCCGCAACGCGTCCTCGGCTTCGCGGACCGCATTGCCGAGGTGCTCTTCGGCCAACTCGGACTCGTTGACTTTTAAGTTTTCGATCGCGTCGCGAACGCGCGACGTGCCGACCTTAGCTAGGGTGTGGAACGGGAATGAGCTCTTCCCAGATTTGGCAAGGCTGCTGGCCTGTTCCTCAGCGCGGCGTCGCCAGCTCTCTCGCTCCTCCAAGTCGTTCGCGATGGTTGAGCGCTTGAATGACAGCTCGGCCATAGAGTGCTTTATGGCAGCGTTCCGCGGCTCCTTTTCGGATGCCAGAGTCAGAAACCTCTCTGCCCGATTAAGTGCCCCAACGTCACCGGCGAGGCGCATCTCGTAGATGCCCCACTGGTGATAGATGACAGCGAGATCGCCGAACGAACTGATAGCTTCCTCGTAAATCGCGGCGCCCATCCCACGCTCGGCAAAAACATTCGCAAGTGTCGAAGCGCGCAGAAGGTGAAATAGCACTTCGTTGTCGTACGAGTAGGATGGATTCAGCTTTCCAATAATTCTCAAGAGGTGTTCATGCTTTTGCGCAACGCTCGGAAGAGCCGCCATGTACACGGTCTCGGCGATGAAAGGGTGTCGCGATCTATAAGCACGATCCTGCGTCCGGGGGTCATTGAAAAGCTCGACGACACGCTCGAGAGGCTTGAAGAAGCGCTCCCTGAAATCGTTGAAACCAATGCCGTGAAGCCTGGAGATAAGGCCCGCGCGGACAGGTGGCCCGAAGCGATTTAGCGCACATATGTCCCTGTAGAGCAGCTGGGCATCCAATCGCACGACGCTCTTGTACTCGTCTTCGATGATAGTGCGGAATGAAGCGTTTTCAGTTGCTTCGTGGAGGGCAACCAATAGCTGGCGCCCATACACCTCTTTCAGCTTCTCCGCTTGTTGTTCCCGGTTTGGCAACGTAGCGAGATGGCCGAGCGCTCCTGCCTTGTCGAGTAGGTCTAGCAGCTGGTGTATCTCAGTTACGCTTAGATAGCCGACGTCATATTCTTCGCTCAGATGCTCTTGGAGGTCCTCGCAGCGGACGTTCCACTCATTAACGCGCGCAGACCCTATTACGACCAGCTGCCATCCGCGTTTGGTCGCTGCGTTCAACAAAGCGTCGACCTTTGCGTGGCCGTCAGTGATGTCGTCGATGAACAGGAATAGCGGTTGATTGATTAGACCGAACATCTCTTCAAACAACTCGACGTCGATGTCATCGCCGTTTGTGATCCGCATTACCAACTTATCGTGCTTGGTGGCGGCGTCCCAAGCGATGCGCTTTGAAACGATGGTCTTTCCGGATCCGGCGTGTCCTTTCAGCAGACAAAGGCGCGGCCCGCGAATAACAGCAGTCGAAAGAATCTGCTCCTGAAGGACGTCTTGGCTCACGCGTCGCTTCACATCCAGATCGTGAGTCAGGGGAAACCATCCGAGATCGGCGCCCCGGTAAAACCTCTTGGGATCGGTCTCCTCGATCACGGCAGACGCCGACACGTGCTCGCATCGTGTCGCCAGATACGTCTTAAGACGATCAGTCTCGGTCGTGTCGGCTCTTGCAATGAACCGAGTAAAGGTCGTGTGCATCACCGCGACAGGCGCAAGAGCTAGGACGCGAGAACTCTCGGTTATCTTTCGATCAATGGTCTGCAGAAACTCATCGAACCTCGCACTTATTGTCTTGATCCGCCTTTCCGCCCAATAATCAGCCTCCGTCTTGAGAATACCCGGGCGAACGATGTAATGACGCGGATGTCCATCACCCTCCTTTCGTATTTCTTCGATTAAGGTCCTTAAGTTGTAGTCGGCGAGGGCATAGCCGGCGAAGATAATCGTCTTCGTTCGCGCCCATTCTAGGAATTGGGCAAACTGACCGGACCGACCAGTCTTATGGTTGATGATCTGCTCGGTGCTTGCCACCAGCGGCGGATCAATTTCCTGATAGCGCGTGATACAACCGTGGAGCTTGACATATAGAACAGTATCCGGACCGATCTTGTCGTTCGCGCCATCACCGTCACGGGTGTTCGGAATCAGTACTTGCTTTGCGTGCTGATTGCTTTCGTACGCCTTTTCGATCAGAAGATCGTAATTTGTTGTCGCGAGCCCAGCCCAGACCAATTTTGGGATTATCAAGTGGTGTGCCGCGGGCTCGAACCCGAACAAGAGTCTGTGCAAGAAGTCCTGGACCTCTCTCGTACTGCGCGCGGAACAGCTAAAATCATATACGGTCGCAAAATTTGCGTCTTCATACTCTGGGCTCAGGAATTCGTCGCACAACAGCTTGGCGAGGCCTTTGGAGTCTGGAATGTTCGCCGACCCTTTCTTGGCCCCTAGCGAAGCGCCCGCCCCCAAAAAAATAA
>JAYROD010000390.1:0-2458 GCA_041911835.1 Fimbriimonadaceae bacterium
CCCGTCAATAGGCAGTAGCAACCTAGCTTGCCGCTCGCACTACTACATCCGCGATGGGCTCGTGAAGTGGATACCAGGCATGGACGATTTCCGCGAGCAAAGCGCACCGCAAACTGAACCGACAACCGTAGAACTTGAGCCCTTGCCTTTCAACGAAGAGAAAACTTGGTTGGATAGGTGTTTCGGACGTTTGCTGTTCTGGCGACGTCGGTAATTCTCGTAAGAACGCTCCAGCAAACTGGTGCCTGTTCATCCCTCAACATATCCAAATGTTGAGGGTCTCGCCGAGCACACTGACCAGGCTACCTTAGCTAAGTTTCCACACTCCCGTTTTGATCCCTCCAGGGCTTGCCCTGGAGGGTATCTGCCGATTGTCTTCAGGCGAAAGCATCCGACAAGTGCGGGGATTCTTCGCAAGCTCAGAATGACGGTTGCAAAGCGTTCTTCTCTTGGGTGGCCCGAGGCAAGGAATCGGCGACGATACCTTGGGAGGCAGCGATCGTTCGAGCGGAGCCGGGAGGAGGCACTCGGGAGGACTACAGCCAACTTCCCAAGACCCGCGGCCCATATCCCATCACGCCGGAAGAGCGCAAATATGCGTTTCGTGAACGTGAGCACTGAAGGAATTGACGCTGGGCCTCACGGAAGTGGGCGCGACATCACCAAGTCGATGACCATCTCGCCCCCATACCGAAAGGTGTGCGTGCCGACTATTTCAAATCCGAATTTCCGGTAAAAGGCGATCGCGCGCTTGTTCTCTTCCCAAACGCTCAGCCAAATCAACTCTCCGCCTTTCTCAACCGCGCTCTCCAAACACTTGAGCATCAGCGTCGCCCCATAACCCCTTCCGGTCGCCGACTTCTCGAGATATATCCGAGCCAGGCACATCGGCGCAGGATCCTCGATGCATTCCGTGGGAACCCCAACCTTGAGTTGCGCATACCCGACGGTCTCACCACCATGGGTCGCCAAATACACCGTCGACGCTTCGTCGGTGAGCCAGTGCACGACGTTTTCTTGAGTGAATGTCTCCTCGACGTGAAAGTGGAGCTTGTCCTCCGGGGTCATGCCGTGATATGCGTCATAGAAAGTGCGCGCGGCAAGGCCGACCAATTCATCGAGATCCGTTAAATCCGCCGTTCGAATCTGAAGCGTTCTCACATCCATCAGTGACCCACCTGGTCCTTCGTCATCACCTCCGCATCGTCCTGATCATTGCCGCTCAGGTGATTCATGGTCTTCCCATCGGGGCTCAGTTCATACACCCAACCGGGATTCGGGCCGTCGACGACAATGGTCCAAAAGTGCACTTTCTTGCCCTGACACTCCCAGAAGCCATCGAAGTTAAGACGCGGATCAGATCCTGGCAAGACCGCAATGAAATCTCCATTCTCGTTGAAAGTGACCGTTCGCTGTCCCCAAGACCAGCGCCCAATGACGTCCGCCTCGCGGGCATGCTTCCGAACCAGGAAGAGCAAGACGATCGAGCCTGCCACGATGAGAGTCAACGCCATCCCCAGCCAAGCGATCCGGTTCATGCTCCATTTCCCACCGAATAAGACTTCTTCCGCACTTCACTCCCCAGCATCCCGAGCGGTTACCGCCTTCGCCGCGGGATTTATCCGATAATGCAAATGCAGCGCCTTGCTCCGGCAGAGGTTCAGGACGTGGTCCGCGCGCAGCACCCCTTCCTCGTCGACGAAGACGCGGATGCTCTCTTGCAGCGTCGGCAGATACTTTGCGTGGTGACGCCCCTTCGAATCCGTCAGCAAGAAATAAAACCCCGGGTCGCCGAACGTCTTCCCTTTCGACACGAAGGTGAGCGAACCGTCGTCTCCCACCTCCACGCTCATGATCACCGTCGCATTCCCGCGCGGCAGCGGGAACACGACCTTGAGGCACGTCCGACCGTCGGGGATGCGGCAGTATCCATATACGCCGGAATAGATGACTTCCTGCGTCGATTTGAGATGTCGATACCAGATCGTGTAATGGACCTCGTCGGTCTTCGGGTCCACCAATTTGTAGATCTGGCTGCGTATTCCGCGCGACGTATCCATAGGCGTGAGGGGCAGGTTGAGCTGCTGCAGGCGTTTGCTGTATAAGCGCGTAAGCAGACCCGCAAAGGGCCGATAGAACTGGCACCATTGCGTCCAAACTTCAAACTCGAAGTCGCCGGTGTGCTCATAGAACCGGACGATGTCTGGATGGAGCTTTGCTCTTCTTTCCGGCGAGATTTCGAGTACGTCCATCGAGTCGATGATCCCAAAACCAGGCTCGTTCTTCTCGAGCACCAGCCCTTCCGCTTCCGCGATGCCGGCGACATAGCGGTCTTCGATGACGTCGACGTTCCCAAACGGCCCCATCAGCCACTCGATCTCTGTTGGGTCTACCCTTCTGCCTGTCGCGATGCACCAGCACTGGGAGAGCCAGTCTTGGAGTCGCTGCGAGGGATAGG
>JAYROD010000391.1:0-3484 GCA_041911835.1 Fimbriimonadaceae bacterium
CCTCATGAGCCACGTCTTCGACGAGTACGCGCCGCTGGGCAAGGGCGAGCTCGCCGAGCGCCGCAACGGCGTGCTGGTCTCCCAGGACGACGGCGTCGCGGTCGCCTACGCGCTCTGGAAGCTCCAGGAGCGCGGCCGCATGTTCGTCAGCCCCGGCGAGCCCGTGTACGAAGGCATGATCGTCGGCATCCACAGCCGCGACAACGACCTCACCGTCAACCCGATCCGCACCAAGCAACTCACCAACATCCGCGCCTCGGGCAAGGACGAAGCCATCGACCTCGTCCCGCCCATCGGCCTGACGCTCGAATACGCGGTCGAATTCATCGCCGACGACGAACTAGTCGAGATCACGCCGAAATCAATTCGGCTCCGCAAGCGCTTCCTCAAGGAGCACGAGCGGCGCCGCGCCGACCGCGCTGCTGCCTAAGGGCGTTAAAGTTTCCTGAGGATGACCTTCCCTCGGGGTCGTTTGCGGTCGGTTCGTGGAGACTTTTCAACAGAAACCCTGTAAATCTGGCGGTCATTGGGAATAATCGGATCCAGGTCGTGGGATACCTTTGAACCTCCCGCCCGGCCTTGAAGGGCGTCGAGCACGTCCTTGAGTCTGTTGTCGACGTCGTGCTTAAGGGCTGCTCGAGGCGAGAGGTCCAAGACGACGATGACCTCCAGCTTATCGGAAGGGCGATACTGGACCCGTCTCGCCAGCTGAGCGGTCCTAGCTTCGGCGTGGATCAACCTTCGCCATTCGTTCCTAGGATGGCGGTAGGGGGGAAGCGGGATTGTGAGACTCAGCCTGCGTTTAGGCATTGGCGCTGCGGATCTAACTAGCGACGCCTAACGTTTACAGCGAGCCGCGCGCGCCGCTCTCGCGCGCGTCTGGCGCAGTTGTACTGTCAGACGAAGTTCTCTTTGGCACTGGACCTTTGAAAACATACGGTGCGGGCAATCCCTTCTGCTCCCAATAGGTGTTTTCGTCCCGAACCGAGCGCTCATCAGGAACAACTTCAAACCACTTGAATGCGAGACGTGCTTTGATCACAGTGACGTCGCTGTACAACGAATGCACGAGCTCTCGGATCCGCTCTATGGGGAGTTCGCACATCGGCCCAATGATTACTTCCTTAAGAGCGATGGTGGCGTCAAAAGCATAGAAATAGGAGCCCGCTTCAACGGTTGAGTGATCAAGCCTGACGAACGCGCGCACTTCCTCCTCGTAGGCCCAGTGTTCATACTTGGTTCGAATCAAATCTCGTACAAAACTCTTATCCAAGCCCAACTCAGGTTTATTGTCGATGTACTGTATCGGCAGTCGATGCTTGGTGTACTGAACGTCTTGCAGGAGCCCGTCACCGACCTTAAAGCCAAGGCATATTCCCCGGTGCTTTGCCGCGTAGTGGCTCCACAATACAGGGCTGTGCCAAGTCTTGCTAAAGCACAGCAGCCCGTTGTCTCGATTGAATTCATCCGCCCAGCCACGCAGGGCTTTCCGAAGTTCCTTACCGTCAGCGCGGACCGCAAGCAATTCGAAGGGGTCATTCAGGTCGCGAACTCTAGAAATCCGAATACGACGAAGGGAAATGTCGCTCAGTCCGTTTTCAGCGCTCAGTAAGTGATAGGCGTGCATCAATGGCGGCTAACGTAGAAGCGACGGGCGCGCGCCCGATGACAGTTCCAACTCCATGACGCTCGCGCGTGCGTCCCGGGGAGCTGCCAGGTTAAGAGGTGGCATCCGCCAACGCCTGGAATGCGAACTCGTACACGCTCCGCCTGCCGTGACAGTAGATCGTGCGGAGGTCACCAACAATCTCTGACTGATAGAAGGCAACTCCAGAAAGTAGGGTCTCGCTAATGATTGGCCTTCCGTTTTGCTCTTTCATTCGAATCTGCCACAGCCCGCCGCCGCTGAATCCCTGATAGCTTTGCGGACCTTCATAGGCAGCGTTGTATTTGGCCTCGTAGTGCAAGTAATCGTGCGTATCTGTTTTTCGTTCCGATGCGACAACACCGGCTCCACACAACCCGCGAAACGCCTTTACGCGAGAGAACCCGCGCTCGGGCGACAAATCAGATGTCCACTCGGCGGCCATCCCAACCAAGAACCAGCCACCCAACTCAATGGGTGGTGGGGTGGACAGAATTTTGTCGCGGCGATTCTCGAGGTTGTAGAAGACTTTTGATGTACCGAGCTTCGCTACGTCTGGATTTCCGAGGATGAGTAACCCAAGGTCTGGACCATTGCAGTCATGGGAGGCCTTGCCTACCGTGACCTTTCGAACGTTTGAAGCCTCCAGCCGGTACCTGTGCAGCCGTAGCTGCGTGTCCGAGCGCGGAAGAACCAACCCGAACTCGCCCTTGCTCGGGAGTGCTTCAAGGACGTGATCAGCAGTCAAGATCGCATGACGTCCGGCCGCGGTAACAAAAGTGCCAGAGCCCGCCGGTACAGCATCATCTTCCTGTCCTTCGATCTTGACGAAGCCGACTGCAAAGTTCGCCGTGTGCTCATGCGTTGCCGCGAGCAATTCGGGCACCTCCGCCGCTGTGACGACCCGTCCCAAGCTCCGGCCTCTTAACGTGATGGTGAGCGGCGGGCTTCACTTGCCCGTCCGTTCCACCTAGAGTTAGAACGCATAATGGCCTGAAGTCGAATGCAGGAAGCGGTTACCTGGCTTTAGGGATCGGCTTAGGACCAATGAGAATTGTGGCCGCAGCTTTAGAGTCGTCAAAACCACCGAGAACTGCTCTTACCTCAAAGCCCGGGATCGATTCCGGGTTGTATGTGGCCGTCAACGGAGTCTTATCTCCGAACGCCCGTGCCAATCCATGCGCAAGCGCCCGATCTTTTCCAACCGTATGTATCCCGACAGCTATCCCGCTCATGGGCTGCTGTGTAAGCAAACCCTCCAAGACAACCACACCAGCGGACTTAAGGGATTCGATAACCTCAAGGCCGAGAGACACAGACTCTGCATCCATTGTGTATGAAACAACTGAGACTGTCTGACCAGAGAAGCGCCGAAACTCTGCGATAAGAGAGACCTTCTCTTCCGGCTTTATCCGGCGTGGAGACACCGTTTCCTCTAAACGGAGCCGCTCAATTCGCTCTTGTTCTAGCTTGGTTTGCAGTTCGATATTGGCTTTTGCAATCTCAGCCGCTTGCGCATTGGCTTTTGCGGCGCTCTCGGCGGCTTCAGCAATTCGTACGCCGCTTTCTCTCAAGGCGTCCCTCTGCAAAATCGTTACAACTCTAGTAGACACGACCACGCCGAGTGCTGCGATTGCAGCGATTGCGAGAGACCAAACCATGATCTCTTCCCAAACGTGCAAATCTAGCCCGAACATTCGCGCCCCCTGATTAGACATAGTTGTAGCGATTTGTGGGCTTTCCATTGTTCGTTCTCACTATGCCCTGCAATCGATCGAACGGGCCCGTGTGCGTTCTAACGTGAATTAGGTACGAATACAGGTGGAATGCAAACCATCA
>JAYROD010000392.1:0-3972 GCA_041911835.1 Fimbriimonadaceae bacterium
ATACCTGCCTGCACTGCGCCCCTCAAACCAATCGTTGATACTCCCCCCGCCACGTTCTCCAAATCAGAGTCCGAGAGCTCGCCAATGCCGGCACCCGATTTCGCGGGAATGACAAAATGCAGGCTGCTGTCCGTTTCCTCATGCGCTGTGATTGTCAGCGTGTCAGGCAGCTTCACCCCTAGCCGTTCCTCGAACATCCCCTTTGGGTCGGCAAGGAACTTGCGCCGGAACTCGTCATCCTTCCAAGCCAGGGCAACGATCTTGTCCTCGATCTGGCGACGGGTCGGCAAATCCGAATCGCTCATCTCAGCAGAACCCCTCTTGATATCCCCGTGGGGAAAAAGCCTATAGCAATGGATCTTGCGAATCAATCATCGACAGAGTTCCTTTAGCGAGACGAATGCGGCAGCAAAAGTCGTGCGTCATCCGAATCCTTGATGTCGGAACTTGTGTTGACCTTCGTCGGAGACGGCGCAGGTTCAGGTCGGCAATCCGGCCTTTTGCAGGGCAGCAAGAAATCGCTCTTCAATCGCCGGGTCTCGATAGGAGAAAATATTAGCCAGAAAAGCCAAGGTGACAGCCGGATTGGCAGCCCGAATCCTGTCCACCGTGGCACGAGCATCGGGCATCATGCCGAGCTCGACATAGGTCACTGCCAGGAATGGCAAGGTCCAGACCGGATTTGCATTCAAGTCGAGCTTCAGATACTCGAGTGCCCGCCTGTAGTCACCCTTGACCATATAGGCCCAGCCTAGGCGCATCTCGCGGGAGGCGAACTGGGAGTTTGGGTCCCATTCTAGGTCTCGGATGAGCGACGCAATCGCCTCGTCGGGCTCGCCGGCCCTGATAGCGATTTCGGCCATGCTCGCTACTGTGATCGGATCGTTTGGCGCCAGAGCGAGAGCGATCTCGCGCTCACGCAGCCCACGGTCCCAATCCCTTTTGTATTCCACCTCCAGATAGGCCAGGAGAAAATGCGCGTCTGCCTCGGCCAGGGGTGACAGGTTACTGCCCGCCAGCCCTTCTTGCACCAGATCATAGGCGCGTCGGTAATTCCCGGCGATGTCGGTGCTCCAGCCTCCATAAACAAGCTGATAGTAGCCCCAGGCAAGTTCGATCCGCAGCAGTGCGGAGTTGGGAAACTTGGCCAAGCCTTGGCGCCAGACTTCAATCGCCCCCAGAGTATCCTCCTTCTTGAAACGATAGAGCAGTTGATGTCCGCGCAGGTAATAGTCGTACTCCTCCAGGCTCGCTACATCCCTTCCCCATTCCTTCTCATATTCCTTCTTCTTAACCAAACCCTGGTCGCCAGCTAGCGAGGCAACGATTTTCTGTATGATCTGATCTTGCATGTTGAGGACGTCTACGTCTTCGCGCTCGTAGCGCTCCGCCCAGAGATTGTCGCCAGTCTCGGCATCGACGAGCTGGGCTACGATGCGGATTCTGCGACTACCCTTTAGGATGCTTCCCTCAACCAAATATCGGGCACCGAGGGCGCCGGCAATCTCTCGAATGTCACCCGGCTTATCCTTGTAGGCAAAGGTTGAAGTACGCGAAACGACGCGGATGTCGGGCGATCGCGAGAGCTCCGTGATCAGGGTTTCGGTCACCCCGTCGGCGAAATATTCTAGCTTCGGATCACCGCTGAGATTCTTGAAGGGCAGTACGGCCAGGGACGGCGCAGAGGCTGTTGCGATCGCGGATGGCGCAGGAGGGGTCGGAAGCGAAATCTCTCGGAGGAGCAGGTTCGACAGCACCACCATCGCCGATGCTGCTGCGATCAATGCGCCAAGAGCGAACAATCGGGCGCGCCTTGGCCCACGTCGGCCAGCGACGGTGGCCGACGATCCGTTGAAGGAAACACGATAGACGGCGATTAACTGCGAAATATTTTTGACCTGGTGGTCCCCCATCGGCTCAAAGGTCACGGTGAGTTTGTTTCTCACATGCTCGACCACGGTTTCGGACACCACGATTCCGCCGGGTTCCGCGAGAGCTTCCAGCCGCGAAGCGATGTTGACACCGTCGCCATGGCGATCCTCTCCTTCGACGATCACATCACCAAGGTTGACGGCCATCCGCATCACGATACGCTGCCCCTCGGTAAGCACAGTGTTACGCTTCGTCATGTCGCGCTGCATGGCGACGGCGCAGGCGACGGCATCGACCACACTGCCAAACTCGGCGAGAATGCCATCCCCCATCAGTTTGAAGATTCGGCCGCGATGCCGGGCGACGGCCGGCTCGAGAACTTCTTTGCGGCAGACCCGAAGGCGCTCGAATGTCCCCGCCTCGTCCTGCTCCATCAGGCGGCTATAGCCCACTACGTCAGCGGCTAGGATGGCGGCAAGGCGACGTTCCACGGGCAATCCCTAGCGAGCAGTTTGCGCAAAAAGGTTATTGGAGATTTGTACGCCGCGCCAGCGACCCAACATAGATGCCAAACACAGCATTGGTCTGTTGGAACGGTCGCTTAAGTACTTCTACGAGAATAGACTCGACGTCGCCTTTGATCTAAGCCGGACGCGAGGATGGCATGTTGCAGCCTCGGCACAAGACCGTACCCGAGGCAAAGCCAATATGCATCGGGTCAATGCAATTCAAGAAGGATATGAGCCTGAGAGGCCTGTTTTGAAGCTGCGCCGAGTCGGCGTGTTCATGTCGTGGAGTTGGGGCGCAAGAGACGCTGTCCACCTCGTCGACCTCCTCGGCGATCTGTTTATCCACTGGGGCATCTCAGGCAACATTCGATCCGATAGCGGCCCGGAGTTCGCCGTCAAGGTGGTCCAAGACCAAGAGCTCATCCGTGAGAGCCAAAACCCCCAAATCCCCGCGGCACTTCGAGTGAGTAGAACTGGTTTGAATTATACAATGCCGTCTGCGCGACGAGCCGCTCAACGACGAGATCGGTAACAGCTTGCGGGAAGGCAATGTCTCCCTCGAAAGCTGGCGCCCGAGCGACAGCGACTCACTCCCTCTGGTCTCGCTCAACTACCGAACCCCGGCATCCGAAGGCGTCATTCACTGCGTCGCCGGTTGCCCAATGCTCCGATGCAAAAGCAATCCAGCGTCTGGACCACTCAGGTGGGGCAGGTCACTTACCCACCCCAACCCTTGCCACTGATCTTCCTCACACCCTCATTGACAAGGACGCCGGTTACAACCCAAGACATGCCCAGCCCGGTCACGGCAAAGGATGCCGAAATGGCAGCGGCCCCCGGCACGTCTTTTTCGCCTATGCGCCCGCCCGCAATACTTTCGAGGTCCTCATCGGACAGCTCTCCCAGAGTCACCTGCGGTTTCATCGGAATCACGAAGTGAATACTGTTCTCCGTTTCCTCATGGGCCGTCATCGTCAGTGTCTTGGGCAGCTTGGTGCCCAAATGAGCCTCGAACTGTCCCTTCGGATCGGCGACGAATTTGCGCCGAAACTCCTCATCGTTCCATGCTCGTGCGATGATCTTCTCCTCGATCTCGCGACGGGTCATCGGTAGATCTGGCTCGGTCATGATGTCTTCCCCCACACTGAAATGGTCAGATACCATATCATCCGACCAACCTGCGGCAATCTCCATTCGCCGCTTGATCGCTCTTCTGGTGCCCCGAGCGCATTTTAGCTTCCTTCAGGCTCCGCACATGCGTCATTCGGAAAAGGCATGCTCTGAAGCTGCAAGCGATGCCCAATGCCATCGTGCAGCTCACACGTGTGACAATCGCGGGTACCGTTCGCCGAACGGCGGGTGCGATGCGTATCGGGGAGGCAACTGGCTTTCTTCGGCTTAAACGGCCGCTGCGCGGCGAAACGCGGGCCGGATCACATTTCGCGACTTCGAATTACGCAAGTGGATGCCGACTTCCGAAAGAGGTCTACAGACTCGTTCGGTCATGCGGCAGACCAACACCGTGTCACGACGGTGTTCCTCGCGCTGTGCGAGACCGCGCCGCCGGCGAAACGCCACGCCGACGGCGCTG
>JAYROD010000393.1:0-2314 GCA_041911835.1 Fimbriimonadaceae bacterium
CCCGCTGGATCGCTCCGGGTGGGCATGGAGGGCGGCTCGACACGCACGTGTATGCGGGATTCGCAATCAGCCCCTATTACGACCCAATGATCGCCAAGCTGATTGTCACCGGTGACAGCCGGGAAGAAGCGGTCGCCAGGCTGCAATCTGCGCTCCACGAGTTCGACGTTCAAGGAATCACGACGAACATTCCATTTCTCAGGCGGATCGCGGACCATCCGGATTACGTCGAAGGAACGGTCAACACCTCGTTCGTGCCGAGGATGCTGCAGGAGACGGCGATTGGAGTCTGAGCCCGCCACGGGGAGCGCGACACTCAAGCTGGTCGGGTCACGGCGTGCGGCACGCGAAGGGGCGTTGCGAGCGCTCTACAAAGTTTCCGTGGGTCATGTGAGCCCCCAGGTGGCAATCGCCGACGCTCTCGCCGAAGAGCCGTACTCCTCAGCCGCGCAGGAGTTTCTTGCCACGCTCGTCGATGGAGTCACCGAACACAGGACCGAACTCGACGGTGTGATCGGACCTCTGCTGGCTGCCGGGTGGGAAACGCACCGTATCCCATTTTTGGATCTTTGCGTCCTTCGGATCGCCGCATACGAGCTTTACTACTTGGACGATGTACCGCCGAAGGTTTCGATCAACGAGGCCGTCTTGCTCGCTAAGAAATATGGCACTGCGGATAGCTCGAAATTCGTCAATGGCGTGCTAGGAGCTATGCTGCCAGCCTCGCCGAAGGCACAGTGGACCCCGCCTGCGGCCCAAGAAATCGAAGCGCTCGAGCCGCCAGAAATCGAGAATGTCGAAGAGGAGACGGTGAACGCCGACTCCCCGGAGTTCGCTGCGCTCTCGCAGACGGCGGGCTGGACGCTTCGAAAAGAAACCTCCAAGGATCAAACCTAAATGAGCGCTCAGATACTCGACGGCGCCGCGCTTTCCAAACAGGTACGCGCGGAACTCAAAGTGCGTGTGGAAGCGATCGCCAAAAATGGCGTCGTGCCCAGACTCGACGTCCTCGTCGCCTCCCAGGATCCGGCCAGCCAGGCCTATGTCAAGATGAAAATGCGCTGGGCTGAACAAGTCGGGATTGAGGGTGAGTGCTTCGAAATTACCGAGAACGTTCGGCAAGAGGACGTCGTTCAACTCATCTTTCGGCTCAATGCCGATCCTGAAGTCCACGGAGTGCTCATTCAGCATCCCCTTCCGAGCCATTTGGATGAGCAGGCGGCCCTGCTGGCGCTTGGACCTGAGAAAGACGTGGACGGCATCACTCCGGCCTCTCTCGGCCGCTTGATGGCCGGACTCGACGGATTTCGTTGCGCCACTCCACTCGGGATCATGCGGATTTTGGAGCATTACGACATCCCTATCTCGGGAAAGCGGGCGCTCGTCATCGGGAGAAGCGTGATTCTGGGCAAACCTGCAGCGCTTATGCTGCTCGAGAGGAACGCAACGGTAACCATCGCCCACAGCCGTTCCGAGGACTTGCCGGCGCTTTGCCGAGAGGCCGACATCGTCGTCGCTGCGGTGGGGAAGCCGGAATTGGTGCGCGGAGAATGGCTCAAGCCAGGCTGTGTAGTCGTCGACGCCGGCTATAACAAAGTCGAAGGCCGTAGCCACGACGTCGGAGACTGCCACTTCGAATCGTGCGCCGAGGTCGCAGCATGGATCACTCCAGTTCCAGGCGGAGTGGGCCCCATGACGGTAGCGAGCCTATTGAGCAATTGCGTCGACGCCGCTGGAGGCTAGTCGACCGAGTCACGCGTTGTATAAGGAATATCGTAGATTTCGGCAATTTCAGCGGCCGAAGCGCGACCCAAAGTCTGCAATTTCTCAATCGCCGAATCGCACGCTTCAGTCGACGCCATGGCGATCTCACCCAAAAGCCTAAATTTCCGCTGCATAATCGAGTACAAGTCCGCCGTGGTGTTGCGCGCGTGACCGGCTGGATACATTACAAGCCCGCTATCAAAAGTATGACCATTCTGATCCGTAATGGCTATGGAAGTCGGAATACCGTCTGGATACTTCGAGTCATAGTCCGGTCCGCCGTGCTCAAACTCGATCTTTGTCATAAGGTCTCGGGTCATCGGATGGCCGATCGCTTGATGTCCATAATCATAAGGAGAAAGCATGAGTTCCATCCAAAGTGAATCTGGATCGGTTGGCAGACGTTCCTGCAAATCTATCGCTTTTCGCAAAAGCGTAGCGATGATATAAACCATCGAATGGTCGGCGCTTTGCCGTGTTTTTGGATCGCGCTTTGCTGGGTTGCCGATTATTCCATATGCAGGCTCATAAGCAACAATCTTGATCTTCC
>JAYROD010000394.1:0-9693 GCA_041911835.1 Fimbriimonadaceae bacterium
CAATCGTGAATATGGGTCGACTGTTCCAGGCAGGGGGCGCTTTGAGCCTCATCGTCGTCTTGGGACTGTGTACGGCGATGCTGGCTATGGGGGTGACCCAAGAAGTTGGCATCGGTGCGGTGCAAGGCACGACCCTCATGGCAGAAACGAGCCGTCCCTTAGGCGATGCCACGGTGATATTCCGGCCCTCTTTCCCAATGCCCGAGAACCTCTCCGGAATCAAGACCGTGGAGAGCAAATCGGATGGGAGTTTCAAAATCACCAATTTGCCGTCGGGCCAATATACGGTCGAGGCTTATACGAAGGCGCATACCCTCGAAAAGGCGACCGTCTTCGTTCCGGACGGCGGAACCGCATCGATGAATCTCGAGCTGACCCCTAACCAGCCATACATCGATCTCTATGCGAGCCAGCATGTCTTCACTCCCGATGAAAAAGCCGACCTGCAGGCGCGCGGTTTTGCACCCGAACCCTCCATCGAAGTCAGCATTTACAAGGTTAAATTCGATGCCGTCGTTAAGGCGAAGGGGCTCGGACAAGTGCTGTCTCCCATGGCCTATGAGAACCCGGAGATCAATCCGGATGATTCGAAACAGGTCGAACGGGTCCAGCGGCTCGACTGGAAGATCACCACGCGAGACGGCGAAGGAATTTTTGACGAACGGCTCAAGTTGCCGCAATTGCCAGAGGGCCTCTATTTCGTTCGGGCAAAGTGCGGCACGAAGCAGAAGGGGACTTGGCTTGCGATCTCCAAGATTGCGATGGTGACCAAAAACACCGGGAAGGAATCCCTGGCGTTCGTGACGGACATCTCAACTGGCAAACCAATTGCAGGCGCTCAGATCGCAATCTCCAAAGGCGACGCCTTGGTCGAAGAGGGCCGCACGGACAAGGATGGACTCGCTAAATTCACGATGGAAGCCTCGGACGACCGGATGGTCATCGTGGCGACCTCAGGCGAATCGCGTGCCCTCTGTTCGGTCTATGCCTATAACGACGACAGCGACTCACCGACCCGCATTTGGACCTATACCGACAGACCCGTGTATCGCCCCGGGGACCTTGTCCAGTTCAAAGGTCTCGTTCGCGTACTGCACGGATCGTCGTACGCACTGCCAAGTCCTGGGACCGCACAAATCGAGGTTAAGGACCCGAACGAGACCGTCATCCAACGCCTGAGTCTCCAGGTTGATGCATCCGGGACGTTTAACGGGAAATTCCAACTGGACCCGAATATCGTCGGCCCGCATTCGCTGGTCGTTAAATTCAACGGTACGGAGCAGCAGAGATATGTCAGCGTTGCCAGCTACCGCAAACCTGACTTCAAGATCACTGTTAAGCCGGTCAAATCGTTTTATGAGCGCGGCGAAACCGTGCGCATGAAAGTGCATGTCGAGTACTACTTTGGTGGGCCCGTCCCAGGTGCAGAGGTAACCGGCTCCGTGATGCGCGCCGCTCTATGGCCGTCGTTCTATCCCGATGAAGAGGACTCGACCTATGATGAGTCCGACGGGGAAGGTGGGTACTCCGGAGAATACGTCTCCGACCTTCAGGGCACGACCGACGAAAACGGCGATTGTATTCTCGATTGGGATTCCGCAACTCTCAACAAGGATACAAAGGACGAAATTGCTAAAGAGTACGAAACGAACGATTCGCTTATCACTTTTGACGTAAGCGTTTCGGAGTCTGGCGACAAGTACTTTGATGGCAAAGGTTCCGTAAAACTGACGAGAGGAGCGTACTCTCTCACGTCCGATGTCGACCAATATATGGTGTCCCCCGGGCAGACGGCAAACTTGACGTTTACGTCGACGAAATACCTGGACGATAAACCCGCTTCCGGGCTCACGATTACGGTCGAATTTGGCATGGCCAATTGGACGCGGGACAAGCAAGAATTCATCCGCGAAGGAGTCCAGACCTTGACAACGGACCAGCAAGGGACGGCCAAGATGCAAGTCGCACCCAAGCGTTCAGGAGAATTCCTGATTAGGGCCTACGTTCGCGACCAAGCTGGCAATATGATCGCGACGGAGCAGTACATTTATGTATGGACGCAGGGCTCTGCTGACTTCGGAGGGCCCGAACCTTCTGTCCAGCTCGTTTTGGATAAAAAGCAATACAAAGTCGGTGATCAAGCGCATGCGCTGATCAGAACGGAATCGCCTGGCGGCGCTGCGCTTGTCACGGTCGAATCAGACAGCATTTATTGGTCAAAAGTGATTCCGCTTTCTGCGGCGGCCACGAATGTGGAATTGCCGATAGAGGCCGAATATGCCCCGAATGCCTACCTCACTGTGGCTTTTGTGAAAGACAAGCACTTTTACGAAGATAGCAAACGGATCAATGTCGATCTTGGAGCGAGACGACTGACGGTAACGGTCACTCCCGATCGGACCGTGCTGAAGCCTCGAGAAGAGGTCACGTACACCATAAAAACAACTACCCCTGACGGCAAACCAGTGCAGGCAAATGTATCGCTTGGTGTCGTCGACGAAGCCATTTATGCAATCAAAGAAGACACCGACGATCCGGTGAAGGCTTTTTATCCGATGAGACCGCATGCGGTCACGACTACCTATTCGTTCCCGGAACTCTATCTCGATGGAGGCGACAAATCCCCGGTCAATATGGAAGTTCGAGAGAAATTCGAGGACACCGCGGCATGGTTGCCCAATCTTCAAACGGGTGCCGACGGAACCGTAACGGCCAAGGTCAAGTTGCCGGACAATCTGACGAGTTGGCGAGCGACCGCCACGGCGATCACGCCGGATTCTGCCGTTGGCAAAGGCACAGCGAATGTCCGGGTTCACAAGGAACTCATGGTCCGGCTTTCGGCCCCGGCGTACTTTGTTCAGCTCGACAAGGTGCGGGTAAGCGCACTAGTCACCAATGACTCCGGGCAGGCGGCGCCGGTTGATGTGAAGATCGTCGGGGAAGGGATCGATATCGAGCAGCCTGGCAGCCAAACGCTCCAGTCGCAGCCCGGCAAGCCGCTCCAGGTCGATTGGACCGTTTCGACGCCGAATGCTGGTGAAGCGACGATCACCGTCATGGCGTCCATGGCGAACGGGCCAAGCGATGCCATGCGCCTGACGATTCCGATAAAGACTCATGGCCGACCCGTCGTGGCTTATCAGACCGGCGATGTCCAAGAGGCGGCGACGATTCAGCTCGATCGGTTGCCGAATTCGAGCGACGGCCAAGTGCAGCTATCAATCACGCCGACGCTGGCGTCTGCGATGGTCGAGGCGATTCCTGGATTGGTCGATTATCCGTACGGTTGTACCGAACAAACGATGAGCCGTTTCATGCCCGCAGTGATTGTGGGAAGAGCGCTTCACGATCTCGGCATGCCAATGCCCGATCTCGAGAAAAAGATTCCGAGCATCGTCAGAATGTCGATAGGTCGATTGACGACGTTGCAGCATGGGGACGGTGGATTCGGATGGTGGCAGAACGACAAGAGCGAACCTTATCTGACCGCCTATGTCCTGGAGGGTCTTTGGAGAGCCAAGCAGGCAGGTCAGAGTATCGATCCGTTTCTCGCAACCAACGCGCTGAAATGGGCCAGGGAAAACCTCGCAACGGAAAAGGATAAGCCGGTCCTCACAAAAGAGGAATGGACCAAATGGGCCGTGAAGCGATGGGCTGCGAGTCGCATCTATTTGGCGTACGCTGTCCTGCTTTATGGGCCATCCGGAGACGCTTCTGCGGTATTGCAGCGCGCACAGCCAAAAGAGATGGATCCCGAGCCTGTTGCGCTTATGCTTCTTGCCGCGATTCAGCAGCATGATGCGGCAAGGGTCGCCTCACTCCGATCCGCGCTGTTGGCCAAAGCGCAGGTTTCTGGAAGCGTCATGAATTGGACGGGTACCTGGGGAATTGAGAGCACCGCCCGGGCCTTTCAAGCGCTTGCTGCCGCGGACCCCAAAGATCCGGCACTGCCCAAGATCATTCGATATCTTATGCTGGCCCGTCGAGGTGGTGGATGGTTCAGCACGAGGGACACGGCCATCGCCCTCATTGGCATGACCCAATATCTGATGGCGACGCACGAACTGGACGCGAATTTCGCCCTGAGTGTTTCGCTCAATGGGAAGCCGATCAAGTCGCTCAATGTCACTCGAGTGACGGCGCTTTCCGGAGAGATGAACGTCCAGTTCCCGATCAGCGAATTGCAGGAAGGTGCCAATGCCATCGAGATCCGAAAAACCGGTCCGGGACTCGCCTACTACACGCTCGAGTCCCGTCAGACGCCATTCCAGCAGGACATCGGCATGCTGGTCAATCAGTCGGGCTTGACAGTTGAAAGGACCTACCATAGCCTTGCAGCGCAGAAGATGGAGGACGGAAGCCTTGAACTGAGGCCGAGCGCCAAGGCGGAAACTCGGTTCCAAAGTGGCCAGCCAGTGCGATGCGTGCTCAAACTTCATGCGGACGACGACTTTGAGTTCGTTATGATCGAAGTGCCAACGCCGGCCAACCTTCATGTCAATGAGAATACGGAACCGGAAACTTGGGATTGGTGGTGGTCTGACATTTCTGTGTTCGAAGACCGAGTGGTCATCTTTGCCCGCAATGTTCCAAAGGGCGATCAAACGATTGAGTTCAACCTCCGCGCCGAAGCGCCTGGCGTGGCGCACGGGCTTCCCGCGCTCATGTACGAGATGTACGCTCCTGAGACCCGCGCATCATCTGGCGAAGTGGCGGTAGAGGTGATGCCGAAGTGAGGGGCTGGCTGCCAGTGGCCCTCTGCTCCCTGGTTGCCTTGGGAGGATCGGGGATTTTGGCGATCCGCGGACCCCAAGTTCGGGTGCTCTCCTCCTACGCGACACCGCTGACCGGCCGAATGCGATCACAAAAGCACAATGCGGCACTCGGTATCGAACATTTGAACGGCGTCGTCATTGGGCCGCATGAGGTCTTCTCATTCAACCGGACCGTCGGAAGCTGGTCCAGGGATCAGGGATATAAAAAGGCGCCGGTCAGCTACAACGGACAGTTGATCAGCAGTTGGGGCGGCGGTGTCTGCCAAACCTCTACGACGCTCTACAACGCGGCGCTGCTTTCCGGAATGTGCATTATCGAGCGCCATCCCCATCGATTTGCACCGAGCTACGTACCACCTGGTCGTGATGCCGCAGTGGCGTTCAGCAGCGTCGATCTCCGCTTCGTGAATCCTTACGATTTTCCAGTCGAGATACGGGGCGTAGTGGCCAACGACAAACTGTGCATCTCCATCGTCGGCTCAGGAGAGGCCCAACAGGTATCCCTCAAGCAGGAGATCCGTGAAGTGAGGCAGCCCCAGGAATTCGTGATACGGGGTGGGGACCAGGCAGCGAGAGTGCGCAACACGGGTAAGCCCGGTTACGAAGTATTGACGTGGCGACTGATGAACAACGAGAAGCAATTGGTTAGTTCGGACAGTTATCCCGCAATGCAGCGGATCGTCGAATACCGTTGAACCATCGCGATCACGTAGACTAAGGGCATGATGACCGCGGCGATTCTCGCGCTGATTCTACAGCCTTCGACGGTTGCGGGCCGATTTGAAATGGGTGAGAGGCTGCGGCAATTGGACGTAGCCTGGCTGACGACTCCCGACAAAGCGAAGCGCTCAGAAGCAGTTCCGAAGATCAGTTCCGCCACCATGGCGTTCTTCGCAAACAGAGCGTCCGATGCGTGCAGGTCGCTTGATGAGGCAGTGGCTGCGCTGGAAGGAAGGCAGCCTCGGATCGAAGATGCGCTCAATTTCCGATTCACGCCACCCGTTGTCGAGCCCGGGGCGACGGCAAGATTGGTCGTCTCTTGGGCCTATCTTCCTCCAGGGGCGACGCCAATCTCGGTCGTCGCCGGAACGAGGTCGGGGACGATACAACCTGGGCAAGGCTTGACCATCGAACTGGACACTCCCGGACTGAATCCGGAGTCGGCCAGAGACCCGGAGGCCGGAGTGCTTGTCCCAATTCAAGCTGGTGAGTCTCGACGCAGCGCCTTCTTATCAATCATCAAAAGTTTCGATAAGCGCTTGGCCTCCTTGCGAAATTCAGACTTGCCTGCGGCTCGGGACCTCACGGAACCGATCGATCGAGCAATGTCCGGTGATGCGGAGCTGGACATACCGGTAATCCAGTACCTTGATTTGGGAGAGCAGCTGAATTCGCGGCGACGGACGGTTCGAGATTTCGAGCAGGTCCCGTACGCAAAGCAAGGCTCCACTGTGCTGCGGGCGGCGGTTCCGACATCGATCAAATCGGACGCGACGGTCGTCGTGGCCGTCCACGGCGCAGGGGGCTCCGAGAACATGTTCTTCGAAGCATACGGTCGGGGAATGGCCATGCAAGAAGCCCTCAAACGTGGATGGGTTTTCCTCAGCCCCCGCGCCGGCTCTACCTGCATTCGAGATTCTCTCGATTGGCTTTCTAGAGTGCGAGGGATCAACACCGCTCGCCTCTTCGTTTTGGGTCACAGTTTAGGCGCGACGGCGGCCCTCAATTCGGGCAAATCGAATCCTAAGCCTTCGGGCATCGCCTTGTTCGCGCCCGCGGCCTCCTCAATTCCCGCCGATCTGCAGGGCGTCCCGATTTTTTTGGCGGTCGGCAAGCAGGAATCCCCGACGCTTATCGGCATGATCGCCGGGCTCGAAAAGGAGATCGTCTCCCACTCCAATTGCCAATTCAAGGAATACGACCCCTGCGAACATATCATGGTCGTTGCTAATGGTTCGAAGGACGCTTTCAGCTTCTTCGACAGGATCAAATAGGTTCTCGCTGGTACAATTGCTCCTGAATCCCCAAACTTCAGGAGCAGTACCCTTGTCGAAACCTAAAGCGGAGACCCGAGAACCTGATCAGGCCCCCACAGGTCGAGAGCAGGTTGATTCGACGGAGCACGTAGCCCAACTCGCGCAAGAGCGCGACGCACTCCAAGATCAGCTGCTTCGCGCGATGGCGGACATGCAGAATTTCCGGCGTCGAGTTCAGCAGGAGAAGGAAGAAACCCGCAAATACGCCACAGAATCGCTGGTCGCAGAGCTACTTCCGGTCCTCGATAACTTCGAGCGAACATTGGTCGCGGTGGAATCGGGAGCCAGCATGGAAACGCTGGTCGAAGGCGTCAAGATGGTCGACAAACAGTTGAGGTCGATCCTCGAACGTGCCAATCTACAGAAGATTGCCTCGCAGGGCGAGCAGTTCGATCCGGAGCATCACGAAGCCGTCGCGCTGGAGGAGACAAATGAGCATCCCGAAGGCACGGTCATCGAAGAACTCCAATCGGGCTATAAGATTGCGGAGAAGGTAATTCGACCCGCGCGGGTTCGGATTGCTAAGAAGCCGTGAGCCGAAAACTGTTTGGCACCGACGGCGTTCGTGGGGTTGCCAATAGGGACCTGACGCCCGAGTTGGTCTTCTCGCTGGGTGCGGCTGCGGGTCACCAGATACGCACCAAAGGCTGGGTTCCCAATGTCGCCATCGGCCAAGACACTCGCCGCAGTGGGGAAATGCTCGCTTCGGCGCTGGCTGCAGGTTTTTGTTCCGTTGGAGTCTCGGTGACCAGGTTGGGCGTCGTGCCGACTGGAATGGTCTCGAAAGTCGCTCAAAAGCCAGAAGTCGGCATGGGAGCAGTTGTATCAGCCAGCCACAACCCGGCGCCCGACAACGGCGTTAAGCTGATCGCACACGATGGAAGAAAGCTCTCGGACGAAGACGAGTCGGCGATCGAAATCCTTATGAGGCAGCCGGTCGAAGAGCGCCCAATCGCTGGAGACGTCGGTGCGGTTGAATATGGACACCAAAGGTACACCGAGGATTACCTTCAGCAATTGGAAGTGCTCGTTCCGGAGCGGCTGGACGGAATGCGTATCGCCGTTGACGGAGCCAACGGCGCCGCATTCGAATTGGGTCCGGAAATCTTGCGGCGACTCGGGGCAGATTTGATCACCACAGCCGTCGAACCGGACGGGATGAATATCAATCAGGGCTGCGGAGCCACACATCCCGGAACGATCGAACGACTGACGGTTGAAGCCGAAGCAGAAGTGGGAATCGCGTTCGATGGCGACGCAGATCGAGCTGTCTTCAGCGACGGAGAGGGCCGGCTCATCAATGGAGACCGCACCATGGCAATTTGGTGCGCCCACTGGAAAGTCGTGCCCCCTGTCGTCGTGGGCACCGTGATGTCGAATGGCGGCTTTGAGCGCTATATGGGCGAATGCGGGATTCACCTCGAGAGAGCCGCCGTGGGAGACAAGTATGTTGCACGACGGATGACGGAGACCGGGGCCAAAATCGGAGGCGAACAAAGCGGACACCTCATTTTCAGTGAGCGCGGAGTCACCGGAGACGGCCTGATCACGGCTCTCGAATTCTTGCGGGTCATTCGAAGGGAAGGAAGAACGGCGACCAGTTTCATGTCCGATTTTGAGTCGATGCCGCAGCTGTTGGTCAATTTGAAGCTTCCTACCCAAAACGCCGCCCTGGATTCTGAGGCCATCCAGCAGGCATTGGAAGCATCGAAGCGGCTCATAGAAGGAAAGGGCCGGCTTAATTTGCGTCCGAGTGGCACGCAGCCCATGGTCCGGCTGATGGTTGAGGCCGAGACCGCGGCATTGCGCGATGAAGCGGCTCAGAACATCGTCCAGGCCTTCCAGCGAGAATTGCAGGCCACAATCTATAGCCAGGTGGATCTCACATATGCTCTGGGCGATTGACGTCGGGAACACTCAGACCGTCATCGGACTCTGGGAGGCAGAGTGGAAGGTCGTTTGGCGTTTGGAGACCGACTTCTCCCGTACGGAAGATGAACTCGCAGGGATTTTGAAACCACTCTGCGATCTTGAAACGGTGCCCTTTCGAGCGTCGCAGGTCGTGGTCGCTTCAGTCGTTCCGGCAATGAACTTCGCAATTGAGCGACTGGCGGAGCGTTGGCTCGGTGCGGAACCCCTGTTTCTCAATTCGGGCGAAGCGGTGGGGCTCAAAGTCAACTACGACCCCAGCCATGCCGTCGGCGCCGATCGGATTGCGAACGCCTTGGCGGCGCTCGAGCTGTGTGAACCGCCGATCGTCGTCGTCGATTTCGGTACTGCGACGACGTTTGACGCGATCTCCAAAGACAAGGTCTACGTTGGAGGCGCAATTCTGCCGGGAGTCCAGATCTCCATGCAAGCGCTTGTGGGGAATACGGCGAAACTCCCCCAAGTCGATCTGGTGGCGCCTAAAAGGGCTATCGGCCACTCGACGGTCGAATCGCTCCAATCCGGCGTGATGCTGGGCTATGCAGGCGCGATTGATGCATTGGCTGTCCGTATTCGCAAGGAACTCGGAGGCGGCCAAGTGATCGCTACGGGAGGGCTGGCTGGCTCGTTCATTGGTCTCTGCCAAGAACTCGACCGTCTTGAGCCCAACCTCACATTGGATGGCCTTCGACTGGCCGCGCCTCTGTTGCTGAGATCGAGACTCGGTTAGGGCTCGTCAACGTCTCGAGGCATGACTCGAGCCTGCCGGGATCCCGGACTTCCTTGACCCCGAAGTAAGTGGCACCCATGTTGAATCGAATGCCGCTTACTCCTGCATATCGCGCGTACTTGGCGAGCTTGCCGGCGATAATCCAGTCGGCAGCCTCGGATGCATCGATTTCCGTGATCACTTCCTCGGCGATCATGCGTATCCATCGATCGATCGGCTGAAC
>JAYROD010000395.1:0-4597 GCA_041911835.1 Fimbriimonadaceae bacterium
CGATTCGTAATGTGCGCCGCGATGCAAATGAGCATCTCAAAGCAGCACAAAAGAATAAGGAAATCGGCGAGGATGACGAAAAGCAATTCGAGACGAAGATCCAGAAGATGACCGATAAGCATATCGCCGACGTCCACGAGCTGCAGAAGAAGAAAGATACCGAGTTGATGGAAGTTTAAGCGTTAAGTCTCCGCGAATTCCACAATCCAAGATCGAACCCACCTTCATAGCGCCATGGCGACACCTCAATCAGCAGACCGACCATTGAATGCCACGCAGGAAGAGGCCGTTCGAAAAGGAGTCGATCTTGCCAAGCTGCCACTCCACATCGCCATCATCATGGATGGGAACGGCCGTTGGGCGCAGCGCAAAGGTCTCGGACGATTGCTCGGGCATCGAGAAGGCTACCGAACGCTTCGAAAGGTGCTGCTGAACGCGAGCGAACTCGGCATCCGATATTTGACCGTTTACGCTTTTTCGGCGGAGAATTGGCGTCGGCCCGAGGATGAGGTTCGGGGGCTTATGGCGCTCATCGAGCAAGCCGCCCGAGACGAACTTCGGATCATGCACCAGAACAACGTCCGGATTCGAGCATCAGGACGCCTCGACGAAGTACCCCCTGGCCTGCGGGAGGCGATCGAGCAAGGCATCGACACTACCAAAGCCAATACTGGCATTACATTCAACCTCGCTATCAACTATGGGGGCCGGGCGGAAATCGTCGATGCGGTTCGTAGATTGCTTGACGAGGGCGCCGCATCCTCCGACATCAGCGAAGAGGCTATTGCCGCGCACCTGTACAATCCGGACATTCCCGAGCCCGATCTCATCGTTCGGACCGCCGGCGAGCTCCGATGGAGCAACTTCCTCATTTGGCAGGCCGCATACTCAGAACTCTTCGTTACCCAGGTTCCCTGGCCGGAATTCTCCCTCGAAGAGCTCATCGACGCCGTCATCCAATTTCAGGCGCGGCATCGAAAGTTCGGCGGCCTTTGAACCTGTCATAATGAACCTCGACGGAACGGAAGTAACTCATCTTCCGTAGGCCGATAAAAGGAGAAAGCCATGATCGCAACACTACTTTCAAGCCTGATGCTGTTCGGAGGCCCTGCCCCGACCGTTTGCCCCATCATGGGCTCGACCGCAAACCCGAAGGGACCGGCCGTCGAGTACAACGGCGCCGTTTACCATTTCTGCTGCGGCGGATGTGATTCCAAGTTCCTGAAGGATCCGGCGAAGGCGCTGGCCAATCCATCATTGAAGGGGAAGGTGACGGGCACCTATCTCTTCGACCCGGTGAGCGGCAACCGAGTGCATCCCGGCGAAGTGACCCTTTTTGCCGAATATGGCGGAACGCGGTTCTACTTCGAGAACGACAAGGACCTTGCGACTTTTAAGACCGATCCCAAGAAGTTCGGCACGTTGCCCACCAAGGAAGCCATGGCTTGCCCAGTCACCGGCGAGGCAGTAGAAGCCTACAGCGACTCTCCTGGCTTCGTAGACGTCGAAGGCGTGCGCTACTACTTCTGCTGCCCAGGCTGCGAGAAGGATTTCACCGCTTCTAAGCTAAATCCCGAATCCAAAAAGAAGGCCGCCGCACCAAAAGCGATTGCAGTCAAAAAGTAACGATCCGTTTGACTTGAAACGGCCCCTGCGCTTCGGCGCCGGGGCCGTTTTTTATCAATCACAAATGCCGTACCAGGTGCCGGACCAACTGCTGGGTTCCGGATCGCCGGACGCGTGCCCCGCCGGGTCCACGACACTTTTGTCGAAAGCGCCCATCGAAGCGATGTGCTTGGCGTGTCCATCCGCGAAGATCATCGAGCCGCCTGTGCTTCCCCACTGACGGTAGTAATTGTAGGGTGGGTCACAGTCGTATCCGTATCGAGCACAACCGATATCCACGGTCTTAGAGAAGAACGGGAACATCTCCAGACGCATGATCCGCGTATCCGACGGCAGTTCGACCGCACTATCGTTCACGACCGAATCCGGACCTGCATAAACAGTGTTGTTCGACGAAGACTCTCCGCTGATCCTGGAAAACATGCACTGCGTAAACCGATAGGAGCTTCCATAGGCCTTCCAGTAAGTCCCCGCGCCCGGTACATCGGTGTCGGTGAAGGGGCTGCCGTTGTCGAGCGGAGACTTGAAGATCTCCTTGTTCTTGGTATAGGTCAACAGCAGCACCTCGACGCCTTTATGGCCGGGCTGGCCGGCCGCGGGGACACTGTTGTAGGCATAAAAGATCGGATACACGTCGTCGTAGTCCGAAAGGTAAAGCCGATTGGCCATCGCGATTTGCCTCGCGTTGCTGAGACATGCCGTCTTCTTCGCGGCTTCCTTCGCTTGGGCGAACACCGGGAAGAGGATCGCCGCAAGGATCGCAATTATCGCGATCACCACCAGCAGCTCGATGAGCGTAAAGCCCTTTTTCATCCTAAGTCTCCTTGATCAAATGTGCAAGGCCGCCCTCGCATCGATTGCGAAGACGGCCTTTTCTTAGGAGGACCACTTCCGCAATCCCTACGCCGGTACTAACCGGATCAGGTTCTTGGGGTCATCCCGGGGTCGGGAACTCTCAGCCTTTCGGCTCCCCCTGCGGGCAACATTGCCAACTAGATTATACGCCGGATTTCACGACCTCCTTTCTACTTTCCCCAAAGGGAGAGGGCTCGTTTGTCTCGGGCTCTCCCCCTTGGGGGAGACACAGAGGGGGTACTCGCACCTGTTCATGAGGGTACAAAATCTGAATGAGACTTGAGAATAAGTCCTCAAAAGCAATTGCCCTAGCAAGAGAACTGAGGCAGAACCTCAGTGACACTGAACGCAAGCTCTGGTACAAGTTCCGTGCGCACCGGCTTGGTTTTCACTTTCGGCGACAATGCCCAATTGGCCCCTACTTCCTGGATTTCTTCTGCGACGAAGCCAAGCTCTGCGTCGAGATCGACGGAGAGCAGCATGCTGAGCGAGCAGAGCAAGATCGAGTTCGAGATCTCTATTTGGAAAGGGTGGGAATCCTGACTTACCGAATTCCGTCTCTGGATTTCTTCACAGATCCGTCTCCCTACCTCTTTCGGATATATGAGCTTTGCCGCGACCGGTCAGGCCGCAATCCCCTAAACGTCGACTGAACCCCCTCCCTACCCTCCCCCAAGGGGGAGGACTCAAATTGAATTGAATCCGGCTCTCCCCCTTGGGGGAGACACAGAGGGGGTATTTCCGAGTTTGCTTCGGTGATGGCGCTTCCCCCATTGGCGGAGATCAAGAGGGGGTGTCTAACCGCCCTACAAACTCCAGGAGCGCCTCGCGCACCGGTCTCATTGGCTCTATCCCTAGAGCAGCCGTCTTCTCAAACGACAGCACACTATATTTGGGTCTCTTGGCAGGTGTGGGCCAATCCTCGGTCTTTATCGGAGCCACAGAGATCGTCGCGTCTTGAGGGCCATTGACCTGCCGCCAAGCCTCCAGGGCTAGCACGGTGAAGTCGCGCCAGCTCATCGCTTCCGGTCCTGCAGTGTGGTAGATCCCTCCGGGCGCCTCTTTCTCCATCAGATCGACCAGAACCCGAGCCAGGTCAGCGGTGTAGGTCGGGGAGCCGGTCTGATCGGCAACCACCTTGAGCTCTTTGCCCGCAAGCCATGCGCGGATGAGCTTAGCCGGGAAGCTGTCGCCAAATGGGCCATAAAGCCATGCAGTTCGGGCGATAACGGTGCCTGGGCTCGCAGAGAGGGCCGCATGCTCGCCTTCGAGTTTCGTCTTGCCGTAGGCTCCCAAGGGATGAGTTTGGGCGCCCTCGGTGTACGGCTCTGTCGCGGCACCATCGAAAACGAAGTCGGTACTCACATGGAGCAGCCGAATTCCCGCCATGCTGCACGCCTGCGCCAGATAGCCGGGACCGAGAGCGTTGACCAATCCCGCCGCCTCTTGCTCAGCTTCTGCCTTGTCGACCGCCGTATAGGCTGCGCAGTTGACGCACCAGTCGAACTTGGGTCCAAATTCGCCGGCCGGGATCTTGGCGACCAACATCGGGTCCGTGATGTCGAATTCCGGAAGGTCGACCTGCACGGTGACATGCCCCCGCTCCTGGATATGTATGGCCAGGTCCTTCCCCAACATCCCGTTTGCCCCAACGACGAGCACTCGCATCGGTTGAGTTTATCAGAGGGCTTCGATGCTTGGTCGCGTTGCTTGAATGCGGATTTTAGATTGTTAAAGGTGGAACGAGCCATCCCCCGCCCTGCCCCCTAAGAGAGGCGGGCCTTTGAAAGTTGCTCTCCCCCTTGGGGGGCACACGGAGGGTTACGCGACAGCCTCTTTGCTCGCCCCGATGAGCGCATTTGCGTATTCCGTCGTAGAGGCTGAGCCGCCCATATCCGAAGTCAGGCACTTGCCTTCGGCCAAAACGCTGAGGACGGCGTTGAGAATCCGATCCGCCTGCTCGTGCCGACCTAAATGCCGCAGCATCATCACGGAACTCAGCAGCAGCGCGGTTGGGTTGGCAATGTCCTTTCCCGCGATATCAGGCGCCGAGCCGTGGACGGCTTCGAACACCGCGCAATCGACCCCGATATTCGCTCCCGGCGCTAACCCAAGC
>JAYROD010000396.1:0-4721 GCA_041911835.1 Fimbriimonadaceae bacterium
AGGATAAATTCCCAGCACAAGGCCAGGTGACGGCCTTCCGCCCGGACTTCGCAGCGCATGGGAAGTTCGGACAGCCATGTCCCATCTGCGGATCGCCGATTCAGAGGATTCGGTATGCCGAAAACGAGACAAACTACTGTGCAAAGTGCCAGAACGAAGGTCGACTCTTGGCAGATCGATCCCTCTCGCGCCTTCTAAAGAGCGATTGGCCCAAGACATTGGAGGAAATGGACCAAGGGTGAGGTTCAACCCTCACCGGCGAGCAGCTTCTGTCTGAAATGCTCATCTGGCCATTCGTAGATCCCGGCAACCTCTGCCGCCGTGAGCCATCGAATTGGCTTGCCGCAGGCGAGAGCGCCCAAAGTCACTCTCGCCGCCTTCACAGACATGGCGCAGATACTCATCGCTTGCTTCGCCGTCGAAGCCAAGGCGATCAACCCATGATTCTGGAGCCAGATTGTCTTCGGCGCCGAGCCCCATCTCTCCCGATAGGCGGTTATGGCGTTTCGGATTTCAACGGCCAGTCTTAATCCAGGAGCCACATAAGGAACGAAGCATGCCTCGGGACCGCAACAGACGATTTCGTCTGGAAAGAGTCGCTTGGCCGCAAATGCGCTAGCCTCCTGGAGACTAAGGATGCTCAAGAGCGATGTCGGATGTCCGTGAGCAACGAATTCGACGCCATCCAGTGAGAGCAGATAAGCATGCATATAGGTTTCCGTCGAAGGCTGGAGCGAGCCTCCCGGCGTCTGAAACGTCATCGAGTCATTCAGAATCGCCCGAATACCCTCCGAGTTGGGCTCAGGTCCATCCAGAGCCTCCAGGATCTTTCCCGTATTGACTTCCACAAACCCCTCCGGTCCCAAGCGAGCCATCTGCTGGCCGCTCGCTTTGATCCAGATCTTTCCTTCGGATGACCGGCAACTCACATTGCCTTCGGCAAGAATGCATAGATCGTTCGATGGTTCGCCCATGAAATGGGCCAGTTCGATCAACTTCGTAGGGGGGGCTGGGTGCATGGGACGACACCTCGATTCTATCCCTTCCCGCTCATGGCTTTGACACCGAGTTCAGATTCCAGCTAAGATTCAGCCCGATGGGCTTGTGTCGAATGGCATTCTTGGCGACATGTATCGGGGTCGTTACGCTCTCTTGGGCGACCGGGGGACATAAGGGCGCCCAACCGGTTCTCAAGCTGATTCCAGCGCCTCAAATGCAGACGCTCGACCGGGGGCAATTCAGTTTCACCGAGTCCGTGCCGATCGCTTTGTCCGACCCAAGCGAAGACGAAGGACGGTTTTCGGCGACACAACTCCAAGAGGAGATTCGGAAGACTCTAAACGTCGCCGCGACCATTCGGACGCCGCGCCCAGATGGCAAGCAGATACTGATAGGCATCACGGGACGCGACAAAGAGATCGATTCTGCGCTCGGCGCGTTGCAGATGAAAGTGCCCGAGGGTCCGAATGGGGATCAAGCCTATGTGCTCAAGGTTGAGATCGGGCGCATTTTGATCGCTGGGCGGACCAGCGCCGGCGTGTTTTATGGGGTTCAGACGCTGAAGCAGCTGATTCGCGCCAACCATGACGGCCGAGCAATTCCCAACTGCACGATTGAGGACTGGCCAGCCCTCAAATATCGAGGTTGGCAAGACGACGTCAGCCGTGGCCCGATCCCCAACCTCGCGTTTCTGAAGAAGGAAGTGCGCATTTGCTCTGAATTCAAGCTGAATGCCTTTACCCTCTATACCGAACATATTTTCCGGCTGCTTAAGCACCCCACTATCGCGCCATCCGATGGATTGTCCTCGAGTGAGATCCATGAATTGTCGCGCTACTGCAAACAGTTTCACGTCGAACTGATCGGCAACTTTCAATCGTTCGGCCACTTTGCCAACATTCTAAACGTTCCAGGTTATGGGAGTTTGGGTGAGAATGGATGGGTCCTGAGTCCGGCGAAAGAAGAAAGCTATCAGTTTCTCAAGGACGTCTACAGCGAGATCGCCCCATCGTATGATTCGCCACTATTCAATATCAACTGCGACGAAACTGGCGGTCTTGGCGAGGGAGCTAGCAAGAAGATGGTCCAGCAGATGGGAATTGGTGGGGTTTATGCCTACCACATTAATCGGATCGCAGACTTGCTGAAGCCTTATGGCAAGACGCCCATGATGTGGGGCGACATCGCCTTGCAGCATCGAGATATCGTTCCAAAATTGCCCAAGGATCTCATCGTTCTGTCTTGGGGCTACCATCCCGGTGACAGCTTCGAGGATGCGATAAAGCCCTTTACATCTCTTGGATTTCGCTTTATGGTCTGCCCAGGCGTGAGCTGCTGGAGCCAAATATTTCCTGATCTCGACACCGCGAAAATCAATATCAGCAACTATGTCCGCGACGGCGCGAAGCTGGGAGCGATGGGCATGCTCAACACAACATGGGACGATTCCGGCGAAAACCTCTTCGAAAACAACTGGTTCCCATTAGCATGGGGCGCCGAATGTGCCTGGAAGCCTGCACTTCCAGCGGCTGGTGAAGACCGCCAGCAAGTGCGCGAAGCCAGATACGAAGACTTCTGCGCTTCTTATGATGCGATCTTCTTCGGCTCTCCCGGCGACACCCTCAACTATGCACTCCGCAGACTCAGCGGGCTACGAGCGAAAGCGGGCGCCGGTGGGATGATCGACCAAAACTTCTGGACCGACCTGCCGACTCTTGCTTCACGACCGATTCCTGCCGCCGCCGACTCTGCGGCGACCTCCAGGGAAGCCCAGGGCCTGATCGATCTCTTCAAGAACAGACCAAGGCTGAATTCGGAGAGCATCGACAACGCTTCGTTCGCCGCGCGTAAGGCCAAGTTCATGGCCGACAGAATGTTCTGCATGGCGCTGATGGCCAATGCAAGCAAGGATGCCTGGTCGCGACAAGAGGCGATGAAACTAGTCAATAAGATGGCCGCCGACGCTGCCAAGCTTCGCGACGATTATGTTCGACTCTGGCGGAACGAGAACCACGATTGGTGGCTGGACCGTAATGTCGCCAAATACAATCGCCTCATCGCAGAACTGCACGCCGCTCCTGACACTCCGTTCTTCGCTCCGCTTTCTCGTGCGATTCCAGGAAATCTCTACGTGCAAATATCGAACCTGTCGGGATCTCCTATTCGCTACACCACCGATGGATCGGAGCCCAACGCGAAGTCGGCGCTTTTCGTCAACCCGATCAACTTGACGAAGACAACCCGCATTCGAGCCCGTGCATTTCCAAATGGGACACCGGGGAAGGCCGTGGAAGCGACCTACTTTTCGCTGAGACTTCCCGCCAAGACCACAACGAATCTTCCCGTCCATGAGGACGACATTCCGGACAAAGCGTTCGACGCCGACAACAATTCCTATTTCTGGAGCAGCCGTGAAGCCAAACCAGGCGATTGGTTTATGGTCACCCTCGAGAAGCCGACCATCGCCCAATCCATCCATATTCTCAGCGGCAATCCCGATCACCCAGACGACTACTTGTCGAACGGAGTACTCGAAATCAGCCCGGATGGCACCAACTGGGAGAAAGTCGCAGATGTTAAAGGACCAGAATTGAAGGCGGACGTCTTTGGAAAAAAGGTCAAAGCGATCAGACTGAGGGTCACCGGCGAGACCCGCCACTGGCTCCTGATACGCGAGATCGATTTACTAGAGGTAGAAGGATAGTGGCTCGGTTAGTGGGCGCCTCGTTGCCCAACATCCCCTGGGAAGATCGTCCAGTGGGATGCAACGATCCCGTTTGGCGATACAGTGGCAACCCGATCATCCAGCGAGACGCAACTCCGACTAGCAACAGCGTTTTCAACTCCGCAGCCGTGCCGTTTGGAGACAGATTCGCTGGCGTTTTTCGCTGTGACAATCGCCAACGGGAAATGCGATTGCACGCTGGATTCTCGATAGATGGACTTCATTGGGGGATCGACCCAATCCCAATCCAGTGGATCATCTCAGACCCAGAAGTCTCAGTTCCGGAATATGGATACGACCCCCGTGTTTGCTGGATAGAAGATCGCTTTTGGGTGACGTGGTGCAACGGATTCCATGGCCCGACCATCGGCGTCGGCTGGACCAAAGATTTCAAGAGCTTTACGATGGTCGAAAACGTGCTCCTTCCATTCAACCGAAATGGCGTGCTCTTCCCACGTAAGATCGACGGCAAATTCATGATGCTGAGCCGACCAAGCGACAACGGCCACACCCCGTTCGGCGAGATCTTTCTCAGCCAAAGCGAAGACATGATCCACTGGGGGCGGCACCGTTGGGTGATGAAGCCCGAGCAACCTTGGGAGAGTACAAAGATTGGAGCGGGACCGGTGCCGATCGAAACCGACGAGGGCTGGCTGCTCATCTATCACGGCGTGCTCACCTCGTGCAACGGGTTCGTGTACCACTTCGGGGCTTGCTTGCTCGATTTAGACAAGCCATGGAAAGTCATCGCCCGTGGCAGACCGTATCTGCTCTCCCCGCAGATGCCCTATGAGCAGGTTGGAGATGTGCCGAACGTCGTGTTCCCTTGCGCGGCGCTGGCGGATGCGGCGACCGGCCGCCTGGCGATCTACTACGGCGGCGCGGACACCGTGACGTGCCTGGCGTTTGCAGAAGCGGGCGAGTTGGTGGACTGGACAAAACTGAATTCGAGTTAACGATTACTCCCCAAACAGCATCTTCGTACTCGGATGTCTCA
>JAYROD010000397.1:0-2895 GCA_041911835.1 Fimbriimonadaceae bacterium
AGCCGCCGACCGCCCAGCAGATAACGGTTCCACACGCAGTGAAGAACATCATTGCGCCGAAGATCGTAAACCACCGGCGATCCGCATTGACACCCGCATCGCGCAATTCGTGATTCCGCTTGGTGAACTTGCCAAATTCTGTGTCTTCTTTCGCAAACGCCTTCACGACGCGAATACCGTTTAACGATTCGTTGAGATGCGTGTGGAACCGCGCCCACTTTTGGCCCACCCTGTAGAACATCTGGGCCATTGGCCGCCAGAACTTGATGCCGATTCCCACGATAATCGGGATGGGCGCCAAGATGGCTGCTGCGAGCAGCGCGTTCGTCCAAAAGAGAAAGGTCGCTACGCCAACGAACATCAGCCCGTTCAGCATGAAGTAGGGAACGCCTTCAACTAGGAATCCCCACACGCGATCCGTGTCGCTTGTTACGCGGCTTGAAATGGCTCCGACTTGCTTCTTGTCGAAATAGGTGAGCTGCAAGAATTCGATTGCACGGTAGACCGTCGATCGAAGATCCGCTGCGACGCTGCCACCAAGCTTGGCGACCAAACGGTCTCGCGTGATGTTCACTGTCGACGCAACGACAAGCACCACGACCCAGCCCCCAATGAGCTGGGCAAACAGCTCCAGGTTTTTGTGCGTCGTGAGCACGGAATCTATCATCTTTCCTTGGATGAACGGGGGCGCGAGATTGAGCGCCGTCGTCGCCAAAGAGAGAGCCATGAGCGTCGCCGCTTCGCGGCGATAGGGCCGCATGAATCGAAGGATCCGAGTCAGCGTCTTTCCTCGATTGACACAGGCGGGACAGACGCCGTCTTTTTCGGGCAGCAACCGGTTGCACTTTGGGCAGCGCAGCCGCTCGTCCTTCATCGTGATCAGGAACTCTTCGCCTCGCGCCAACTGCTCGATTCCCCGAGCCGCCTCAGAGAACTTAGCCGCGATGGTATGCGAGTAAGAGATCACAGGCACGATGCGGCCGTCCGTCGTGCTGAGTTCGAGCCGTCCACCGCCAACCAAGGGTTCATTCCGCGCACTCTTGACCTCGGCTATCGGCATCTTAAACAAGATCGCACCGCCGGGTTCCACAACCCGCACGTACTCTCGGGTCACTTCCAGCGTTCGATGCCCGAAGTTCCCATCGTCGCCGATATCGGAGATCAGACTGACTAGCGTGTCGTTCGGCTCCGACGGGACGTCGACGGGAGGTTCGATATGGAGGTCGGTTTCAAGATTGGACATGTGCGGCGGGCCTGAGGTCGAATCGAGCGCCTGCTTTCAGCATAGGCGACTCGCAATCGAAATGAACAGTTCGCGGGCGAAATCGACGTAGGATTTCGCGATTGATGACGGAAGGTTGCTCGGTAACCCGTGATTCGGCAAGCGTTGGCGGCGACGGAGCGCGGCGGTCGGACTCTATCCGATCGACTTGCCTATCTCGCGTGTGTCAATGCGTGTACATGAGAGCAACCAATTGAAGTTCGTCAGAATCAGCCGTCCGAGTCGGTTGGCTAGGCCGACGGACAACCCAGATCATACCTCTGGATAGCCGAATATGTCGGGCCCATCGGCCCAATCGTACTGCGCATGAGCTCGAAATCGGTGGCTTGCCAACGTCCGAGTTCCGGAGCTTCGACGAGCCGAAGCGCTCGGCCCATCCCCGTGCGCGCCTGTTCCGAATCGGTGCGCACGCGTCCTAAAGTGACATGAGGAGAATAAGCGCGATTCTCTCGGTGAAGCGTGTATGGAGCGACGGCTTGCTCCAACTCGGATTGCAGACCGAGTAGGGCCGGCAGATCGCCGATCACGTTTGCGACCAATACGCGAGGCTGGGTTCCGTTGGGAAAACCGCTCAACCCTTGAATCCCCAACTCCATAGCTGGGTGTCGAGCGCCGATTCCCTCGATGGCCCGCTGAATACTCGACACTTGATCGATCCGCAGTTCGCCTAAGAAGCACAGGGTGATGTGCATCTCCTCCTTGGGCGACCATTTGACGGCATCCGAGCCCCCTCGACGCTTGAGATCGAGCTGAACCGCGGCCAACTTGTCTTGCAGGGCCTGCGGAATTCGGATGCCGATAAAGGCACGGGTCAACGCGTCCATGAGCCCATTATGGGGACTTAGGCAGCCGGATTCAAGACCGACTCACACGCGCCCGCATCGAGGGGGACGTGAAGCTTCATGCCTTGCGGCATGCCCGCAATGGAATAGCCTTCGATACCACCCACGGCGTTCCACTTCCGTGAAAATAGCTCGGCGTTGTGCTGTACGAGCGATCGATAATCCGTATTGAGCGCCTTAAATGTTTGGGAACCGCTGTGATAGAGAAACGCTCCTTCGGAAACCCATAATGTGAAGCCGGCAAATTGCGCCCGGACATTGTGATCATCGTCTTCGCAATTGCCCAATCCAAAGATCGGATCGAATCCACCGATCGCGTTGAGGCAGTCCGGATGGATGAGCATAAAGAGTCCACGCACCTGGCTCGTCTGAAACGCCGCGTCATGATGAGTGACACGCCATCGATCCGCCCGGTAGATCATCTCTGCATAAGACTCCATCGGGCCGAGCTCGACTTGCTGAGAACCGTTGACGATGTTGCTGACTGGCCCAACGACGCCTGGCCGGTTGCCGATAGATTCCAAATGCTGCATCGTGCGCACCAATTCAGCAAGACAGTCGGTGGCCGGGATGACGTCGTCGTTCGAGACGGCGAAATATTCGAACCGGTCCAATTGCTTTAGTGCTTCGAGGCCTCGATTTGCTCCAATTCCGTACCCATAATTGCGATCGAGCTGAACCAGATGAACGGCATCGGGCAGCGACGATTGAAGCTTCTCCAGAGTTTCCATCGCAGCCCCGGTGCACCCATTGGCAGCGATTGCGAACTCG
>JAYROD010000398.1:0-1579 GCA_041911835.1 Fimbriimonadaceae bacterium
GATCTTCCGGTTTAGGATGCAGGCTATGGTCAGGACTATCGCCACGGCAGCGACTACTTGCAGCCCCGTGTATTTGGACCCGGCGGCGAATCCGAGCAGCAACGCAATCAAGATGACGTCCGATCTGGACCTCGACCGAACGAATTCGGCGCAATACATGAGCGCAAGACCGGCGAACAGCCCATGCGCCACATCGATATAGGCGGTACCGCTCTCCCAAAGCACCAACGGAATGCCAGCGAAAGCCAGGGCCGCCCACCACCCGGAGTCGCGACCATACCATCTTCGGGCGGCGCCGAAAATCGCGAGAAGGCCGAAGATAAGATAAGCCCAGGAAAACGCTTTCGCTCCTTGCTGCCCTCCCCACGTCTCACCCCAGATGAATAAGTTGTCCACCACCAAGGGGAAGTTGCTGTGGTGATCGTAGGGCAGAAACTGAATTTGGCCGGCGTTGAGCCAGACCTTCGGGACTGCCAGATGGTAGGCCAGGCTATCCCAATCCAGCATGTCGCTCGGGGCCAGTACCGAAACCAGCGGAAGCAAGCACAGGAGACCAACAACCAAGGGAAACAGCAGCCGAGTACCGCTTGGCAGCGCGATCTCCAGCTCAAGCTTCTTGAATGGGAAGGCGCTGGCAATCCCGACGAGCACGGCAAAGCCAAGAACGCCGAACCCCAGTTTCAGACCCCCGGGGATCATTCCTAAGAAGAACGTCAGCCAACCCAGAGCGCCGAGCGCCAGCATTCCGGAAATCCCCCACCGTTCCGCCGGATCGAGCCGGTCTGTCAAACGGCTAAGACCGCGATGGCCCGCCACTGCGAGGAAAAAGCAGACCAAAAGCGTCAGGAGCGCTCCGAGCATCTTCGCAAGTATACGGCTGATTCGGTACGATCGCTGTGTGGCGCGATACTGGAAGATCTACACCACTTTCTTTAAGAGCTCGCTCGTTCGTGAGCTGGAATTTCGAGCCAATTTTTTCGCTAAAGTTGTACAAAACCTTGTTTGGATCGGTTTCTTTCTGCTTATCATCCTGGTCATCTATCGGAACACGAACAGTATCGCCGGATGGAATCGAGGCGACGCTTTCATCCTAGCGGCGACGTGCTTCCTCATGAACTCCCTCGTCTCGGCATTCTTCATGTCGCTCCAAGACATTCCCAATCAGGTTCGCATGGGGACTCTCGATTTCGTCATTACGAAGCCCGTTGACACGCAGTTTTGGGTTTCATTTCGCCGATTCAACTTCGACCAGATCGGGACTCTTCTGGCCGGCATCGCGATGATCGTGATCGGAATCGTCACGTCAGGCTTGGCTCCATCGGCGACCCAATGGCTCGGTTATCTGTCACTCCTGATCGCGGCGACTGCAATCTTCTACTCCTTCAACCTACTGCTGATGACACTCGGGATCTGGCTCGTCCGAGTCGATAACCTCTGGGTGCTGGGCGAGACGGTCATGCAAGTGGCACGGTATCCCGTGGACATCTTTGGAGCCGGCTTGCAGCGGCTGTTTGTTTATGGAATCCCCTTGGCATTTCTCGGGACAATGCCATCCTCCCAACTCGTCAAGGGGTTTGAC
>JAYROD010000399.1:0-7100 GCA_041911835.1 Fimbriimonadaceae bacterium
ATGGCGATGTGAGCCTCGACGAAAAGGTCGCCGCGCCCGCCCCCATGCAGCGAGGGAAGTCCATGGCCTCTCATGCGAAAGATGTGGCCTGGCTGGGTGCCCGCATCCACATCGATCTCTACTGGAGCGTCGACACCTTCGATTTCGATTTGATCCCCCAGCACGGCCTGCGCGAGCGTCAATTCGAGACTGGTGTGCTGGTGGGTTCCCTCGCGCACAAAAAGAGGATGCTCTTGGACGTTAACGACAACGAAAAGATTGCCATCTGTTCCTGCTCCGGTGCCCTCGCCTCCTTTGCCGCGCACTTGGAGAGTCGATCCCGTCTCCACTCCTGCGGGAATCTTGACCGACAGCGCCGTGTCTTCGTTCACCGTTCCTCGGCCCCGGCAATTCGTGCATTTGTCTTTCACCACAAAGCCCTCACCGTTGCAGGTACTGCAAGGCATCTGGGTGCGAACCTGTCCGATGAAAGTGTTCTGAACTCTCGAGACGACTCCCATACCCTGACATGTGGGGCAAGTTTCGGGAGCTACGCCACCTTCTCCGCCGGTGCCGTGGCATTTGTCGCATTTGACGGCTCTGCGATATCGGACCTCCTTCTCTGCGCCGTTGATGACGTCCAGCAGGGTCACATCGACACGCACCTGGAGATCATCCCCGTCGCGGCCCGCGGTCCTTCTTCGCGGTGGCGACGCAGCCCCAAAGAACATATCGAAAAGGTCTCCCAGTCCACCGCCGCCGAAGAAGGGGCCTTGCTGTTGCTCGTCGACGACGCCGTATTGATCGTAGCGAGCCCGCTTTTCTGGGTCTGATAGGATCTCGTAAGCCACAGCGACTTCTTTGAACCTCGCTTCGGCTTCGGGATTGTCTGGATTGACGTCCGGGTGGAACTGGCGCGCTAGCTTGCGATAAGCCGACTTAATCTCGTCCGCCGACGCTTGCTTGGAAACGCCAAGGACCTGATAGGGATCCTGCACGGCCATCGACACTTACTCGTGTGACTCTTCTTCTTCGTCCAGATTCTCTTGCTCGGCGATATCGGTCAGCGACATCGTGTCCTCTTCGGGCTCGACCGCGACCGCTTCCTCGACCTCGTGCTCGTCGAGCAGGTCTGTCAGACTCGCAGTGGGCACGATCTCGAGTTCTTCCTCATGCTCGATGTCGCCTTCCACCAAAGAGGCGACCCCGACCAATTCGGCCTCGTGCTCGTCGAGCGCCGGGAGCAAGATGCCCATCTCGCTGGGCAAGCCCTCTTCCAGTGTGGGCATTTCCGTTTCGACGATCGCCCGCTCGGCTTCTTCCTTGCCGAGAATCGGCTTAATCTTTCCGGCGGCGATTTCTGCGAGCGCAATAGTCAGAGGATGGTTGGATTCAATCCGTACGAGCGGCGGAGCGCCGTCGCGAAGCTGCTTGGCGCGCTTTGCTGCAAGGTTGGAAAGCACAAACTTTCCTTCCTCAAATTCGCTCAGAATATCAGGGGACGGGAAAATCGATCCGGTGGTCTGGCTCATGGTCGCAATCTCTAATGGTACCCGTTTTCACCTACGCTGACGCAACTTCCACCGTTGCGGCGAGCCTGGCTTGGCGTCGTTCAAAATGACCGGTATGCCCGATCCGTCGCCTGAAACGATCATCCAGCACTTCGCAGAGGAAGAGCACGTCAAAGGCGCGGTGGTGCCCCCCATCTTCCAAAATTCGTTGTTCGTCTTCGAGAGCGCCGACGAGTTCGAGAAGTCGTTCGACCCGATCTCGAATCCGGGGAAATACAACTACAGCCGCACCGCGAATCCAACGCTCGATATCGTCGAAAGGAAGCTGGCCCGGCTCGAGCACTGCGACGAGTGCAAAGTCTTCGGGAGCGGGATGGCCGCGATCAGCGCCGCGATCCTTAGCTGCGTCGAATCCGGCGCACACGTGGTGTGCATTGATACGGCGTATGGCCCGACGCAGCAGTTCCTGCGGGATTATCTTCCTCGCTTCGGCGTCCAAACCACCTTCGTCGAAGGCTTGACGCCGGACGAAATCTTCGACGCTTGCAGGCCCGAAACCAAGCTCATCTACTTGGAATCGCCGGGCAGCATCATCTTTCGAATCCAGGATCTCGAGGCGATTGCCCGGTTTGCAAAAGGCCGAGGGATCAAGACGGCGATCGACAACAGCTACGCCACGCCCCTCTATCAGACGCCTGCCGACTTCGGCATCGACATCGTCGTTCACACCGCGACGAAATATCTGAATGGACACAGCGACGTCGTTTCGGGGGTGATCTGTTGCGCTACGCCTCACATGGAAAAAATACGCTCCGGCGAACTTCCGCTATTGGGAGGCATCCTCGGCCCGTTTCCGGCGTGGCTGCTCTTGCGAGGGCTTAGAACACTAAAAGTTCGCCTCCAGGCGCATCAAGCGGCGGCTGACCAAGTTGCGGCGTACCTGTTGGCTCATCCGAAGGTCGAGCACGTGTTCCACGTCGGCCTGCCCGATCATCCACAACGCGAATTGATCGCCAAGCAAATGCGAGGCTATGGAGGATTGCTGACCTTCCAACCGAAGTGCCAAGACAAAGAAGCGCTGAAGCGCTTCGCAGAGCGGCTCCGTGTGTACCAGATGGGTGTGAGCTGGGGAGGCTTCGAATCACTCTGCGTCCCCCTGCCGTTTAAGACACTCAGTTGGCCCGAGGAGCGATGGCTCGTGCGCCTCTTCTGCGGCCTCGAATCTCCGGAGGACTTGATCGCCGACCTCGATCAAGCTTTTCGCGATCTTTCCGGCTAAGGCACCAGTTCGAGGCCTACATCGCTGAGGCGGTCCCACGGAAAGCCCCGAGGATCGTTCTTCCGTCCGGGCGGCTGAGCGATGAACTTGTGGCTCGTCACTTGGCTGATCTTTGGAAATCGCCGCTTGAGTACGGCAATGAGGTGGTGCAAGGCTTCGATCTGCTCTTCCGGGTAAGGCTCTTTCCCGTCGCCGACATTGACTAGTTCGATGCCGATCGAAAAGTCGTTCACGTTCGATCGCCCCGATTGGTCTCGGCTGACTCCAGCGTGCCAAGCTCTTGCGAAGGTGCTGACCTGCTGAACGATGCTGCCGTCGCGCCCGATCACGTAGTGCGCGCTGACCTGCGACTTGGGGTCGACGAACCATTTGACCGTGCCGCCAAGCGTGTCGGCGGCAGTGTGGTGGATGACGATGGTGTCGACATCCAAAACGTCCTTTCGAGGCCCAAAGTTGGGTGACTGAACCCATGCGATCTTGTTGCGTCCTGGGGCGTGAAACGACGGATCGTCGATGATCTGCGCGCGCGCCGCCGCCAAGCCAATCCAGATGCAGAGACCCATTGACCCATTATCACCGAACCTATGGCGCCGAAAACAAACACACCTTCGGCTTTGCGCGTCAAGATGGAAGTGATGCGCCGCCTCCTGCTCTTGTTGCTGTTCGTCCCAGCCGCGTCATGGGCGGAGATCCAGTACACGCTCCGGCCCGACCCCGCCGCGCGCTCGATTCGCGTCTCGATCCATGTCGAAGATCCCGGCCAGCATCCTACGCTGCGAATCCCCGCGTGGTGTCCTGGTTTCTATTTCTTGCTGAAATATCAAGACAAGATCAGCGATTTCAGAGCGACCACCGGCGATGGCGCCATTCTGACTGCCAGCCATGAGGACCCTCGTGCCTGGACCGTTTCCAACCCCGATTCGAAACCGATCACGGTCAGCTATTCGGTCCTTGGAGACGACCCCGGACTTGGATTCTTCGCCGTCAACGTGCTCGGGCACACGGCCTTCATCAACGGTCCGGCCGCCTTCATGTACCTCGAAGGCCGGAAGGAAGAGCCTACGCGCCTGACGATCAAGAACCCAATTGGATGGGATACCGCCACGGCTATGACCAGAGATACGGACGGAACCTACACGTCGGGAGGCTATGACGAGCTCTTGGACCACCCCATCCAATTGGGCCACTTCCAGCGGCGCACATTCGAAGTAGAAGGCATTCCTTACGAAGCGGTTTTTGTGAGCAAGAACCAACAATACGCCCCAGACATGGACGCGGAAGCGCAAATGCTCAAAACGATCAGTGCGCCACCTGTCAAGCTCTTTGGGGGCGCGGCATTCAAGCGATATATCTATTTTCTCCACCTTGATGTTGGCAATTTCGGCGGTGGTCTCGAGCATCGCTCCTGCACAGTCATCGCGTTGCCTAATGAAAAGCCCTTGGACCTCGACACGCTCGCAGCTCACGAAAACTTCCACGCCTGGAACGTCAAGCAAATCCGCCCGCAAGCCTTGGGGCCTTTCGACTACACACAGCCCTGCAGGACCGGAAACCTCTGGTGGTCGGAGGGTGTGACCGACTACTATGCCTATCTCGACGTCTATCGCTCGGGAATGTACGATGCGCAATGGCTGCTCGATCAATTCACCGGTCAGATCCGTGAGCTCCAGTCCAGCCGCAACCGCTTAAAGTTGACCGCCGAGGAATGCTCTAAGAAGACCTGGGAAAACGGCGGATTCGGGGTCGGCGACCTCAGCTACTACACGAAGGGGCTACTCATTGGATTCGTGCTCGACAGCGCCATTCGCAACGCAACCGCCGGCCAGAAGTCTCTGGACGACGTCATGCGAACGCTGTACGCTCGCTACCGCCTGCCTAAACCGGGCTTTGGTGAGGACGACCTACGAAAGACCATCAATGAAGTCGCCGGAAAAGACCTTTCCTCGCTGTATGAGCGTTTGGCGCGGAGCACGCAAGAGCTTCCCTATGAAGAGTTGTCCTCGATCGGCCTTAGAGTGACGCCGCCGAACCAGCCGCGGCGAATCCTGGGATACTCGATCAAGGACCAGGTCGTTTCGGGGGTGAGTTCCCATCTCTATGAATCGGGCCTGCGAGAAGGCGATGTGTTGCTCGAGATCGGAGGCAAAGCGTTCGAACCGGGAAGCCTTTACCAACTGCCCGCTGCCTATAAGGCAACCGTCAGGCGGGGTGAGGACACTCTCCAGCTCACGCTGCCCGTTGAGTGGGCGAACAGCGATCAATGGATTCTCGATCTCGACCCGTTCCCGTCGGCCAAGTCCGAATCGTTGAGGAACCAGTTCCTAACGCGCTAGACGCTGGGCGCAGGCTTCGATCACGATTTCTGGCTCGAGTTCGGCCACCGTCTTGCCGTCTCCAGGGGTGAGTACTGTGAGATTGGGATAGGGCGGCGCCCACAATCGGTGAATACCAAAGCGGAAGAGTGCAACGCTCGGTGCGCCCGCGGCGACCGCGAAGTGCATGATGCCATTGTCGAGAGAAAGAGCGAGCTTCGCCTTTGAAAGGGCCCCAACGACCTCCGGCAGCGTGAACTCCCCTCGTAAGTCTTCGACCAGGCCGAGCCCGACCAACTGGTCTTCGGCATCCTCGCCCTGCCAAAACTCCCGCTGCATCCCAGGCTTGGCGCCGATAAGCCCGATGACGTGTCCCGATCGTTTCAGCCAATTGAGTGTGGCCCCCCATTTCTCGACCGGCCACAGCTTCTCAGGAAGACTTGCGGCCGTCGCGACCAAGATGTCCGGAAGCGGCCGGTCCGGGATTGACATGGGAAGTTTGTAAAGCGGTAGCTCCCCATCGAGATAGGCGAGTCGAACGAAGATCTCGGCGATAAAACCGCTGTTCAAGAAAGGAAATCGCTCCGTCAGGTCTTGGGCTATCCAGGCCTTGTCTGCCCAAAGTTCTCCGCGCTCATCTTCGGGAAATGGAAGTTCGCCGCGTCCCCCTTGCCCGACGCAAGGTCCACAGATCGCCCCGCTCTCGCCTGCCAGAATGGCGGAAAAGACCCTGGCGAATGGCGTGCTTTCGAGGCTCATGACGAGGTCGTAGGGGCCCTCGTCAACGGCCAGCCGGGCGGCATCGAACGGCTCCATTCCATGGAAGGCATAAGAAGCCTCGAACAGATCGGACTCACCGGACATCTGCTGGATCCGCGTGCCTCCGAAGTAGTGAATCGCCGAAGGCCGGAGGTTGGACCTCAAGAGTTGGGCGATCGGAGTGGCGATGGCGAAATTACCCAGCGCATCATTGGAGATCAACGCGATCTTGGGGTTTTTCGGCAGTCCGTCGCCGGAGTATCGTTTCATGTCATATCGTGTTGCGCTTCCGTCGCCCGCCAGAATTACACGGGTGCCATACTCCAACCGAGTGTAGCCCATGGACCGCGCCAAGCCCCAGCCGATACCGAAGACCGTTTGGAGGCTGGGCTGGATCAGCTTCTTCGCCGACATTTCGTCGGAAATGGCCTATCCCCTCATTCCGTTATTCCTCAAGAACACGCTCAAGGCCTCCGTAGGGGCGCTGGGCATCATCGAGGGCACCGCCGAGGCGATCGTCAGCTTCATGAAAGGCTGGTCTGGTTGGCACAGCGATCGGATTGGCAAACGAGTCCCTTACGTGAGATGGGGATATGGCCTCAGCGCACTTGGCAAGCCGTTGATCGGCCTCGCGACCGTTTGGCCGTTCGTGCTATTCGCTCGCACGCTCGATCGACTCGGGAAAGGATTGCGGACCACCGCCCGCGATGCGCTGGTCGTCGACGCCGTACCCAAGAACATGCTGGGCAGAGCCTTCGGGCTCCATCGAGCCCTCGATACTGCCGGCGCTCTCGTTGGGGTGCTGCTCGCTGCATGGCTGATTCTCTTGATTCCAGGGCATTACCGGACGATATTCCTGCTTGCCGGAATCCCTGGATTCGTGTCGCTCGGCTTCACTTTCCTCGTCCGCGAGCGCAAGAAGGGGGATGCACCGGACGAATCTCAACCTCGAGAGTTGGAGCCGCTGAAAGCATCCGCACGAGAAGTGCTGAAGAGCATGCCTGCAGGCTATTGGTTCGCGCTCGGATTGACGCTCCTGTTCGCGCTGGCGAATTCGAGCGACACCTTCCTGCTGCTCCGATCCAGCCAGCTTGGGCTCAAAGACGAGCAGGTCGTGCTCGTCTACGCGCTTTACAACGTCGCCTACATGGCGCTGTCCTATCCCGCCGGCGCGTGGAGCGACGTCATCGGACGATGGGGGATCATGGCCATTGGGTGGCTCCTCTATGCAGGGGTCTACGCCGGCTTCGCGCTGCTCGG
>JAYROD010000400.1:0-2739 GCA_041911835.1 Fimbriimonadaceae bacterium
CATCGGTTTGTGGGGTTCGGACAAAAAGCCGTCGTTCATCCGGTCGTCTTGGGTGGCATCGGGACCAGTTGACAGTTGGAGCGCGGAGCTGCCTCAAATGACCATCTTCGGTGTCCCGGTCGAAAAGAGCGTTTGGGACATTATCGACCTTCCGTCGAGTTCAGCAGAGGGCGACGGCACCGTGGGATTTGGATTCCTGCGCAATTTCAATATCACGATCGACATGGATCGTCGCAGAGTTTGGTTCGAGAATTGGACGGGAAAGGTGTCGAAGGATGCTGATGCGGACGTTGGATTGACCTGTGGCTTCGACCCCTTGGCCAAACGAGTGCGCGTGTATCACGTCATGCCGGGTTCGCCTGCCGAGAAAGCAGGAATCCAGGCCGGAGACTCGGTGCTCGGCGTCGATTCCCTTGAGGTTTCCAACATGGGAGTGCGACAGCTCTTCAACCTCATGGCGGGGCCCGTCGGGTCAAAAGTCAAGCTTGCGCTGTCGAGAAATGGCAATCTCAGCCGCTATGAACTGACGCGAGAGATGCTCGTCAACGTGCTCAAGTAAGGAATCGACCGACGACCTCATCCAGCATCGCCTCGGTGAGCTTCCCTGTAAACGTGTTCTGCTGGCTGGGATGATAGCTTGCCAAAAGCGTTGGTCCCTGGGACAACTCGTGCGAGACTCCATGCCCAAATTTGGGAGGGCGTACCGCAGAGAACTGCCTGACGGTCTCTATCCATGCCAGGGAACCGAGGCAGAGCACCGACTTCCATGGGCGCAAGGCGATCGTCCGTCGAAAGTGGTTCCGACAGTTCACAATCTCCCCAGGGAGCAGCTTGTTCGCCGGTGGAGCGCAATGCCCCACGGCGGTAATGAGTACGCCACGCAGCTCCAGCCCGTCCTCCATCGATTCCGAGGTCGGCTGATTGGCCGCTCCGGCCCGGTGAAGCGCTCGGTAGAGCCAGTCCCCGCTCCTGTCCCCCGTAAACATTCTGCCCGTTCGGTTGGCGCCATGGGCGGCAGGCGCCAATCCGACGATGAGGCGGTCGGCTTTCGGGTCCCCAAAATTTGGCACCGGCTTGCCCCAATAATCCCAGTCTCTGAAAGCAGCGCGCTTTTCTTTCGCAACCGCCTCTCTCCACTCCTTCAGGCGAGGGCAAAGCGAGCAATCGATGATGGCTCGATTGAGTTCGGAAAATGGGTCGGGCATCGTGGAGTTTGATTCAAATCGGCCCAGGGAAACGCACTGGGGCCGTACCGAGCGTCCTTAAGTATGGACCGATGCCGATCTATGAGTACGAGCCTGTCGATCACGAATGCTTAATATGCAGTGGGCGATTCGAAGCGCTTCAATCTGTCAGGGACGACGCCTACGAATTCTGTCCGACGTGTGGCATGCCCGTTGTCCGGGTCATCAGCAAGCTGGCATCCCGGTCGGAAGGTGCGAGCCTCGCAGATCGCGCGGCGAAGAAGGGTCTCTCTACCTGGCGTAGGGCTGAAAAAGGGAAGTGGGAGAAGATCGCGGGCGAAGGCGTCGACATGATCGTGGGCACTGAAGAGGACGTACAAGCCGTCGAGTCCGAGAAGAAGAAAATCCACGACTTGGACAAAAATGACTAACTGCCGATTCCCAGGCTCTCTTCGAATCCGCACATGATGTTGAACATGTGGACGAGTTGGGCCGCACCGCATTTGCCTGACCGGTCCGCCATGACCTGTACGCTCAGTAGAGAGGCATCGTTCCCTGGAGTCAACCGGAGCCGGTAGACCGCTTCCGGCTTGCCCCGAACGAGGTCCACGTGCCATGTCGAATTCCGGTCTTCCCAGACATAGAAACACCGGGAGTAGACCTCGTCGTAGAGCCCCAGCAGATCAGCTTCGGATAGCGGTCCGCCGATGGGGGCGATTGCGGATGCGGCGTAGACGTCCCCCAGGTCCTTTTCTTGAAAATCAAGAATTGCGCCATCGGGCCACCCTTCGGTCGCCAAGAAAGCAGCCATGTCGAGCTCGTCCGACGGACAGTTGAGGGTCAGCGTGGGTTGGTCGATTACGATCCCGGCATGAAGCGCCGGCCCCAAGGCGATAAGCGCCAAGGTTTCGGCCGGACCTGGTACCGAAGCCACCTCTGCACAGACCAAAGGGTTGTTGTCCATTAACTCGATGAGGCCCTTGACTTCGCACGAGCGATCTCCAAGGCGAACCTCGCGCGGCCTCCCTTCATCGGTGAATGAGATTCCCGGCCCGAACGCCTCACCCGCAATCCGCACCTCTGGATGTCGCTGGAGGAAGGACACCAACGCAGGGTCTTGCGGAGTCAGCACGTCGACCATGGCCTGATTATCCTTGAAATACGTATAGCCCGAATGCGCACACCGGTGGCTTGTACACGAGCCAGGTCTTTGAAGGATTACTTGCGGTTCAGAGCGACCTTCATGTCCATGCTCATCGGCTTCTGTCCCTTCATCGAAAGCGATGTATTCATGTTCAGATTGGTCGAGAAGATCGAGCCGTCCGTGGTGAGGAGCAGCATGGTACCGCTGCCTTTTATCGTCATGCTCTGCGCTTTGCCGGACATCGTGACTTGGATGTTGGCAGCCTGCTTGCCTCCCACCGTCTTGAAGCCCAAGAACTTATAGTTGTTGGTGACGTCCATATTGCCGCCGGGTCCTGCAGGGACAGCGGTGGTATTCGTCCAAGTTCCACCAACGGGCACGGGCTTGATCGGGAGCGTCGCGGATATGCCG
>JAYROD010000401.1:0-3200 GCA_041911835.1 Fimbriimonadaceae bacterium
CGCTGCCGCTGCCGCCCGATGAAGAAATTCAACTCCATGTCATCGGCCACAGCTTAGGGTGTACCGTCGCGTTCGACTTTCTTTTTGGGTTGTTCTATCAGGGTTACAAGAACAACACGCCTGATTTTGCCAAGCCCGATTATCAGGCGGATGAAGGCTTCAAGTTGCTCTATAAGAAGTATCGCATTCGCGCGGATGCAGGCACCTTGAAACTTGGATCGCTTTCGATGTCCGCATCGCAATTGCCGTTGCTCGTGATGCGCAGGCAGCGGTTGGTGGAGCAGTTGGCGCGAGGCGAACTATTGGATATCGGGGTCATCGGCGTTTCGCCCGGAGTGGGGACGAAAGTCGCGACGTTTTATGATCAAGACGACCTCCTCGGTTTCCCGACACGCAGCCTTTTCGCCGACCGCAGCCGCATGGAGGAGTGGGAGGTCAACACCGGCTACCGCCCCGACGCGGCGCACTCGGCCTATTGGTCGAATCCGGATGTGCTCAAGCAGATTGCGAAGGTGATGAAAGGGAATATGTGAGCGCCTAAAAACAGATACCTCCGACAGCTCTTGACAAGAGCAATGGAGCGCGGACACGCTCAACTGATCCCATTCGAAGTCCGGCGGGCAGGGATGGCTAGTTGTCGTTGGTCTTGTGGCCCATCAAGTGCCGCACGGAGAACGCTTGGCCCGTGTGGTACGCAACGTGGAAGACCATGTAGTCTGCCAGATCGCTCAGCTTCGGCCCGGGGCCGTTGGGAGGAGCGGGATCGTCTCCCTCGAGGTTCGCCTGTTGGAGCGCGGCCTTCACCCGCTTCTGCACGCGGCTGAACTCTTGCTCTAACTCCGCCACGGACATCTCGAGCTGCAACGGTCGATCGACGCTAGTCAAATAGTAGCGTGCCTCTTCGCGCTTGAGGGAAGTCTCGACATCGGCTTCGGGATTCAGCATATTTGCCCGCTCGACCTCCCAGTAAAGCACGTGGGCCGCAATCTCGCCGACGCTGAGGAGCTGTGGATGCGCACGGCGCCACAAGTCTTCGTCGCTGAGATCTTCGAACACGAGCGTAAATTCCCAATGAGCGCTATCCCACGCCTGAGACTGGTTATCGAGGAACGACATGTCACTATTCTGACACTGAGGCGTGGCGAAAGCAAAGCGTTTATGGGTGCGTGTCAAGATGGTCCGGCCCTATCACTCAGGAATTTTGATAGAGCGGACCATAGTGGGAACTCGATCAAAGACTCTTTGCCGTTCCGCGGATCAAGCGAACGATCAGGACGACCAGCGCAACCACCAACAGCAAGTGAATAAGCGACCCGAGATTCATTACGAAGAAACCCAGGAGCCAAAGGATCACCAGTATGATAATGATCGTTTCGAGCATTTGATTTCACCTTGTTCTGAAATTGGCACATACTTGTGCGCCCGATATGTCGACTCATGAGGATCGCCAAGTGTTCCATCTTCAGTTCGTCGTACTCTGGACAGTCTAAAGCAAATTCGAACTTGGGGGTTTTGGGGAACATTTGCGAGATCGTCGCGGTCGAAAGGAGAAGGTCGTTCTAATCGACCCAGTAACGCAACTCAAGAAGGAGGTTCCCAATGAGAAGTTACATAAAGTTCCTTTGCGCAGCGTTCGCGCTCTTAATTGCATCCATTGCAAACGCGCAACAGATCTATGTTTTGGTGAATGAGAGAACCGTCTCGTTTCCAGACGTTCAGCCGAAGGAGATCTCCGGTAGGGTCATGGTTCCCGTCCGCGGAGTATTCGAGCGGCTCGGCGCGACCGTAGATTTCGACGAATCCGATCAAATGGTTATCATTCATCAGGGAGAGGATGAGATCAAATTGAAGGTCGGAGACGATTTCGCGACGAAGAACGGCGAAGTGGTCTACGCCAAGTCTAGAGCGTCGCTGATCAACGGCCGAGTAATGGTTCCCCTTCGATTCCTTTCGGAGACCCTCGGCGCAAGAGTTGAGTGGATCGGTGCGGAAAGGACGGTCAAGATCTCGACATCCGTGACCTTCATTCCGCCTCGATAAGAGGTGGGGCGTTCGTCAGTGGGCTGCCGTTAACCCTCAACCCGCAAAGCCCCCACCGATCGTTTGGTGGGGGCTCTGCTCACGCTAACACCAACAGCTTCACAACTGCCTCTCCTCGCCAGAGGGCCTTGACTACACTTGCGACCGTCAGCGTCAGTCCGTCCCACGCAACTGAATCCGAGAGAGCCGTGGCGTCGTCCCAAGACACATAGGCCAAGCGAATAGGCAAGGTTGCCGCGTCGACCGTTCCGACAGGCAAAAAGGTCAAAGCCTGCCCCCGCGAAAGCACTCGAAAGATCCCATAGCGCGTTGCGCCACCGACCGTAAATGAATCGCCGAGCGAGTGGATCACGTTTTTCACTCGGCGCTGCAACGGGCTCATTGCTCACCACCTTGTTTACCGATCGCAACCGATATGCTGGCCAGAGACCCAATTTGGGAGTCCAACTTCAGAAATGGACGAAGCCGCTCGAGCGCTTGCGCCTTCATCCCGCTTGGATCGGCGGGATTGAAAACGAACGCCGGCCGCAAGGACAGATCGCCGATCACGACCGCATCGTAGGCGCCAGGCTTGCGTGCGAATTGCGCCATGAACTCGCCCGAGATCAATTCCGTCGCGCCGAGCGTCAATGTTGCTTGGAGTCCGAGATTCGAACCGTCGTTCAGAAAAGTTTCTTGAATCGCATATTCGATAACGGGGGTCCAATCATCGATGAGATGGGAAATCTGCGTATCGTAGTCGGTATTGTCGATGCCGCACTTCTCTTTTACGCGGCTCGAAGATACGGTAAGACTCACGGTTCCCCCTCCCGTATTTGCGACGAAGGAGAAAATAGGGAAGGGGTACTCGGAGCGCGGACTTTAGTCCGCATTTGGACTCCGGACTTCAGTCCGGCACGAGCCCCAAACGTCACCGACAGTTTCTCCGCCAACCGCCGCACGATCCCTGTATTCTCAGTAATCCCGCGCGTCAGCGAATCCACCGATCCGCACAGCTTTTCGTGCGTCGCTTCCTGTCGCTCCAAGCTTTTCTCGACGAACTCCATCAACCGTTCAACCAACGCCCGATGCAAAGAGAAGCTCAGACGGGCGAGGGGGAGTGGCCCACCAAAACCCCCCCCCCCCCAAACCCCCCCCACGCGCCCCACCCCCACATACAA
>JAYROD010000402.1:0-3047 GCA_041911835.1 Fimbriimonadaceae bacterium
AGATAGCAGGGCCCCCCAATAAAGGGGGCCCTTTGCTTTTGCGGCTAACCTCAACGGGACTTCAACGGTATAACCTTCCTATGGGCAAAGGTTCGCCGGGAATCCGCTATGCCGAGGTGGAGCGGGACACGGACTCGACGAAGGTTCAGGTTGTGCTCGACCTGGATGGCGGAACTCGACGAGATGTCACGACTGGGATCGCCTCCTTCGATCAATTGCTTAAGCTCATGGCGCTTCACGGTTCCTTCGATCTGGGGATCACCGTGGAAGCGGATTCCGGGGTTGACGACACGCCGATCGTGAGCGAGGTCGGAGCAGCACTTGGAATGGCACTTAGGATCGCGCTCAACGAAAGCGGCGCGGCAACCCATTCGGTCAGCTTTCACGAACCGGTTGGCGACGCCCTCGTATTGTCTGCCCTTGACCTCACCGGACGCGGCCAATTGGTGTTCAACGCCGAATTCGATCGCGAGCGAATCGGCGCTCTCGCCACCCAAAGCCTTGAGGAGTTCTTTCGGTCGTTTGCCAGTGAGTGCAGCGCCACCCTTCACATTCATAAAGTCTGCGGCTCGAACGACCATGCAGTGGCCGAATCCATGTTCCGCGGGCTTGGCCGTTGTCTGCGAGAATCCACGCTCGGCAATTAAGTCGGGTGAGTGTCCGCAAGGCTCTCGGTCGAAAGTCCCGAATCTCGCTCAACCGTACGTATAAATCGAAGAGACGCGCTTTGGCGCTGCCCGGGCGACTCTTCAGGGGTCATTAAGTACAATGTCGAAAGATTCGATGAGTTCGAGGTGCACGTGGACGTGGTAGAGGTTCTCGCGCTAGGCATTCCGATCTTGGCGCTGCTGATCCCGATCGTGGCGATCATGACGCAGCACCAACGGCGGATGGCGGAAATCATCCACCGGAATCAAGGGGCAAGCCCAGAAGTGAATACGGAACTCGCCTCTCTCAGGCTGGAGGTGCAGCAGCTCAAAGAACTGTTGCACCAGCAAATGATCGCCCTGGATACGAACTCGGTTCCGCCTCCGGCCTCCGTGGCTCCAACTGCACCGCCGCAGTTCGTCGAGGAGAAATCGCTGTGAACCTCGATTGGAATCAGGTAGCGCCTATGGTCGCAACCGGGTTCGTCATGATGATTCCGATCGTGGCCATTCTCACAAGACACCAGCGCCAGATGGCGATTATCATGCGCTCGGATGCGAAAGAGCTCGAAAAAACACGCCAAATCGAAACGGACGTCGACAGGCAGCTCGCCGAGCTCAGAGCAATTGTGGCCCAACAAACAGCGGCGATCCAGTCGCTCTCCCAGAGCACTCAAGCGCTGGCACAGAAGTTGGAGGAGGGACCGACCGGCTCGGTCCAGACCATGTAAGGACACAAGGGAACAACTGGCCCGACAAGGGCGTAGACAAAAGGGGACGCATCGGGACGAAAAACGTCAGCAAAATTCGCCCAAAAACATTGAACTGCTCAGCGAAAGCCAGGTAATATACCCTTTCGCGATTTTCCTCCGGAGGCATGAATGAGGGTTATTCAGCCCACCTCGAAGCGAATTGGACGATTCCTCGAGGTGCCGAATCTCATTGAATTACAGCTAAATAGCTACAGATGGTTTCTTGAAGAAGGACTTCCTGAACTTTTCAAAACGTTCTCACCCATTTGGGATTTCACTCAAACTAACTACATCGAATTTGTCGGGTTCACCCTAGGCGAACCGAAGTACTCGATCCAAGAGTGCCGCGATCGGGACATGACCTTTGAGGCCCCGATCAAGGCGACCGTGCGCTTTGGTGGACGGGACAGGGAAGAGATCGAATCCGAGGTTTACCTCGGCGATCTGCCCTTGATGACCGACAAAGGGACTTTCATTATCAACGGTCGAGAGCGGGTCATCGTATCTCAGCTTTCCCGATCTCCCGGGCTTTACTTCGAAGAGGGCGTCGACAACGCGATGCAGGTCGTGGTGTCCGCACGCGTGATCCCATCCGAGGGGCCGTGGCTGGAGATCGAATCCGACTCGAATTACGTTGTCAGCACCCAGGTTAGCCAAACCAAGAAGCTGCCCATCACGCAGCTCATCAAGGCCCTGCATTGCTTCTTCGATTCGAACAATCCCGAAAAGCTTCGGGGTCGGATCCGATACGAGAAGCCGATTTCCGAATCCGGCAAGATGAAACTGGTCGACCCGTTCGCGGATCCTTCGACGGGTGAAGTCATTCTGGATAAGGGCACGATCCTGACCAAGGGCGAACTCGCAAAGGTTCCCAAGAAGCTCCAAGACAAAGTGGTTACGGTCGAATCGGCCTTCGCAACCAACGAGGAGATGCTCTTCGCGTTCGGGGATGAGTTGACGCTGAGCAAGCCGACCGCAGACGACTTGACCGGCAAGCGGCTGATGGCCGACCTGCACGAGGGAACGAAAGTCATCGTCAAGAAGCTCGAAAAGATCGACCGCGATACGGCGAAGAAAATCGAGTCGATGGAGCTCAAGACTTTGGAAGTCCTCGACGTGCCTCCGCTCGTCGATGCGACTCTCGAAAGCGACAAGACGACGAACATGCGCGAGGCGCTCCTCGATATCTTCAAGCGACTGAGACCGGGCGAAGCGGCGACGGAAGAGGCCGCCAAGCAATTGCTCTACAACCAGTTCTTCGAGATCAAGCGATATGACCTCGGAAAGGTGGGGCGACGGTTTCTCAACAAGCGCCTTGGCATGGACATCCCCTTGACCGTTCGCAACTTGACGTCGGACGACCTTGCTCAAATGCTCAATGCTATGAGCGTTTTCGTCTTCAAAGACGCCGAGCGAGACGACATCGACGACTTGCGGAACAAGCGCGTGCGATCTGTTGGAGAATTGCTGCAGAGCCAGCTCCGACTTGGATTCGTCCGCATGGAGAAGGTGGCCCGCGAACGCATGACTAGCGCGGACCAAGAGAATCTCCTGCCAGGCATTATCCTCAGCGTGAAGCCTGTGAGCGCGTCGATCAAGAGCTTCTTCAGCAGCAACCAGCTGAGTACGTTCATGGATCAGACGAACC
>JAYROD010000403.1:0-2555 GCA_041911835.1 Fimbriimonadaceae bacterium
AGCGGCCCGACTATGATCGTGTTCACGTATGCCGATTGCGATGTGGCCTCAGGAGCCGAGAGTACGCTCCGAAAGCTGTCGGCCCTTATGGCCTCGAAACATGGAACACTGGTCGAGGTTATCAGCTCGGAATCCAGGCCGGCGCTCGGGAGTCGCGATCCAAAGCGGCCGATCGTGTGGGATAAGAACCACCGGCTCGACCACCTCTTCAAGCCCCAAGGCTCGCCCACGTTCTATTTGGCGCTTGACTCCGGCACCGTCGAGAATTTGTGGTTCGGTTTCGATCGCGATCATCCAGCTGGGTTCCTCGCCCAAGTGGCGGAAGCATTGAATGGCCGATAGGCGCATCCTCGGTTTTGGCGGCTGCGTACTTACTTACATATGGCTAAACCGCCGCTTCTCGTGCCCTATTCACAGGGAGTGGACTCCCTCAGCCAACTGACGGCGTCGAGCCGAGACTCGGGAGGGATTCCCAACCCGATCCCGACGATCCTATTCCTCGCAATCTGCGCAGCAGGGTTGGCGATTTTCGGATGGAATCCGGCGTCTCTGGCAACGATTCTCGGGTGGGTTGGCACCTTTATCGTGGCCAGCGTCGTGGCGTCTTCGGTTCGGATCGCCGCTCAATGGGAAAAGGCGCTTGTGTTCCGATTGGGCAAATTGCACGCGCTTCGAGGACCGGGCGTGTTCTTCTTGTTGCCGTTTTTTGATTCGGCTCGATCGGTGGACACTCGAATTCAGACTATCGACATCCCTCGTCGGCAGGCGATCACCAAAGACAACGTGCCGGTTGCCCTCGACGGCGTCATCTTCATGCGCGTCGTCGATCCAGGGGAAGCGGTCACCAAGGTCCGCAACTATCAGCACGCGATCCAGCAGTATGCCCAGACCGCGCTCCGCGACATCGTCGGCGGCATGACCCTCGACCAAATCCTCGCCGATCGAGAGTTGGTGGGCAAGCGGATTGAGGAGATGGTGGAGACAGAGGTCGATGGTTGGGGACTGGAGGTCGCGGGAATCCGAATCCAGGACATCGAGCTACCCGAAGATTTGAAACGAGTCATGGCGCGCCAAGCTTCAGCGGAACGAGAAAAGCGAGCGACGATCACCAAGGCTGAAGGCGACAGGGACGCCTCGCTGAACCTTGCAGAAGCCGCCAAAAACATGGCGTCGAGCCCGGGTGCTTTGCAGCTTCGAACTCTACAAACGCTCGATGGCTTGGGCGCATCGTCAGCCAACACGATCGTCATGGCGCTTCCTTTGGAAGTCAGCGACGCCTTGAAAGCGTTCCCCGAATTGGCCCAAGCGCTTGCTCCTAAGAAGGAAGAACCGAAGCAGGATGCCTGATAGTCGATAAGCCATACTCGAAACATGACCACCATCGAGGCCAAGCTCGACGCCAAAGGGAAAAAGATTGCCGTCGTCGTCAGCCGCTGGAACGAGTTGATCACGAAGGAGCTCCTCGCGGGAGCGCTCGACGCCCTCAAGCAGAATGGCGACCCGGAAGTGACGGTTGTTCGCGTTCCGGGCACTTGGGAGATACCCGTTGTTTGTCAAAAGATTGCCAAGAAAGTTGATGCTATCGTCGCGCTGGGTTGCATCATGCAAGGCGCTACGGCCCACGCCGGGCTGCTTGCCAACGACGTCTCGTCGGCCCTGATGAAGATTCAAGTTGAAACTGGGACGCCGATCTCTTGGGGCATCCTCACGCCGGAAACCACCGAGCAGGCGCTCGACCGGGCCGGCCTGAAGATGGGCAACAAGGGTAGAGAAGCAGCCAATGCCGCCATTGAGATGATCGGCGTTTTGGGGCAGATCAAGGCTTGACCGTTTCGCCGGTGCTCGTTTCCAACGAGTGGCCGCAGTTGCTGCTGCTCGTTGTAGTGGGAGCGGTTGCCTCTGCGATCAATGCGGTGGCGGGCGGCGGATCTTTGATTTCGTTTCCGATTCTCGTTGGTATGGGAGTGCCTGCGGTGGAGGCGAATGCCAGCAATGCGGTTTCCCTTTGGCCCGGATCTTTGAGCAGCGCCGTCGGGTTCCTCAACCAGCTCGACAAGACCCGCAAGTTCATCAAGCTCCTGTTTTTTCCAACTGTTGCTGGTTCGCTGATCGGCGCGTTGCTACTCGTGAGCACGAGTCAGCGAGCTTTCGACCTTCTCGTGCCGATCCTGATCTTGATGGCGACGGTGCTGCTGCTGTTTCAGCCGCGGATCAAACGTTGGGTTGCCAGCAAACACAGCCACACCTCGGTCTCCACTGGAGCGTTTCTGCAATTCTTGGTCAGCGTGTACGGCGGCTATTTCGGTGCGGGGATGGGCATTCTCATGCTTGCGGCGTTTGGTCTTTTTATGGAAGGCAACATCCACGAGCTCAACGCCGTCAAGACGTGGCTCGGGCTGATCATCAACTTCGCGGCGTCGGTGATGTTCGTCATCAAAGGTCTGGTTTGGGTTGGGCCGGCGCTGGCGCTCATGCGTGGGGCGAGGAGTGGCGGTTATATCGCGGCGCGGCTGTCCCAAAAGGTGGAGTCGGAAAAGCTGCGGCTCGCCATCGTG
>JAYROD010000404.1:0-2599 GCA_041911835.1 Fimbriimonadaceae bacterium
GTGCCCGACGACGGCTCGCATCTTTGGCGATCTCGAAGACCCGGAGAGCGACGTTTCGCGCTATATCGTCGAGCAAGAAGAGCAGACGGGCCGCGTGCCATTCAAATTACTGCCCGAAGCAGGCACTCGACCTGCAGGAATGTACTTGGGACCGATGTCAGAACAACAGGTCGAGGTGGTCGAGAAGGAGGCCAAGCCGAGTCCCGGAATCCGCGAACCCTCCTCGGACGGAGTACCGGCCAAGATGCTTGTCACACTGATTGCTGCAGTCGCGATCGGATTGAGTGGCGCTCGTGCGCAAACCCCGGGTGGCACGGTCGAATTGAAAGCCGCCGACTACGCATCTAGTTCCTGCGTCGGCTGTCATGGCCAGACCGCCATGGGCGGCCTCGGACCACCGCTCGCTTCCACGAAGCTGACATACGAAGAATTCATCAAAACGGTCCGCAACGGCAAAAGCATGATGCCCGCGATTCCGAAGACCGAGGTCTCGGACACAGAAGCGCAAGCACTCTACAACGAAGTAAAGGGTAAGCCGTGGGTTGAGTCGCAGATCCCGTTGGCCTACCGAATCGGCAGCATGCTGACCACGCGAAACGTCGCGATCTTCTTCATGGTCGTAACCCTCTTCGCGGTTATATTCTCGATCCGTGTGATCGCCTATTATCTTGGCTGTGCGGGAATAAAGAAACTTTGGCCATTCATTCTTAAATTCGGCGCGATAAAGGCCCTCGGCGTGTTTCTCTGGGCGCTGATCGTCGACGGCTTTCTGGTTTCAAGTCTTTGGCGGAGCAACAAATTTCGCTGGTTCATGCACGGGCTCATCCTCTATGGATTCTGTGGTCTGATGCTCGCCGACATGTTGATCCAGATCAACAACCCGGCGCGAGCGCAAATGGAGCTCTTCAACCCGATCAAGCTGCTGGCTCTCGTTTCGGGAATCGGCGTCATCGTCGGCCTTGCTTACGTACTGGTCCGATATCGCAAAGACCAATACATCGACAATGGCGTGACGCTCGGTCGAGACTTCCTCTTTGTAAACCTGCTCCTCAACACGATCGTCAGCGGATTTCTCACAGTCACTTTGAAGCGGGGAACCGCGCACGATTGGGTCATGCCAGTGTATATATGGCACCTACTCTCAGTCGGGCTCCTCATCGGCACAGCGCCGTTTACGCGATTCCAGCATGCATTCGTCGTTCCGATCATGGCGGCGATGACCCGCTTGACCGCAGCGATCACCAAGTCGGGCGTCGAGATCGGATTCTTGCGCGAACCCTCGCCGGGGCGTCATCACAAGACGCAGCGCATTGCAGAACAAGTCGTCTCGATCATCGATAAGAAGGCGAAGGACGAAGTAGTCCTGCGCTACTACCCCTAGGTTGGAGAACCTTACATGGATAACACACTGAACGGCGCACCGGGCGAGAGGGATTCGGAGAGTCCTGAGAGACGCAAGTTTCTCGGCCGGACGCTCGCCGCCATCAATCTCTTCGTCTTTGGATCGGTTCTCGTACCCGTGGTCGGATTCATCTTCAGCCCCCTATCCATTCGTCGCAAGTCGGAATGGATTCCGATCGTCGATGAAAACGAAATTCCGATTGGAACCACGAAAGAGATCCGCTTCACCACGAAAGTTCGCGACGGGTATCGCATAGCGGATCGCACCTATGCAGTCTATATACGGCGGACGCAAGACGGCGTATTGGTGATAAATCCCTCCTGCACCCATCTAGGCTGCAAAGTCAACTATCAAGAGGCGAAGGACCGATTCGTCTGCCCATGCCACGGTGGGGTTTTTGATGCAGTCGGAGACAATGTGAGCGGTCCTCCACCCAAGCCGCTCGAACGCTATGCTTCGCGTCTTGATGGCGGCAAGGTATTCATCAGGTTAGAGGTGTAACGTGCCCAAAACTGTACTCACTCCGGAACGAAAGACAGACGCGACGAGGCCCAAGAGAACACCGCAAGAGGAGGAGCTTGCGCATCGCCCTCGATTGAGCGACTGGCTCGAATTGCGATTGGGTTGGTGGGGATTCGTTCGCAAGAATCTGGACGAACCGATGCCCCCGGGAGTGGGCTGGTGGCAAACGCTCGGCAACCTCTTGATGACGCTTTTGATGTTCCAATTCATCACAGGCTTTGCGCTCGCGATGTTCTACTCGGCGAGCCCCACAGATGCCCATGCCAGCGTGAAGAACATCACGTACGCGATGCCGTTCGGCAACATTGTTCGCGGCCTCCATGTTTGGGGGTCTACGGTCATCGTAATCGTCACAGTCATGCATATCATGCGCGTGTTCTTTTGGGGTTCCTATAAGAAACCTCGAGAACTCACATGGCTCGTGGGCGTCGCGATATTTCAAGTTATCCTAGGATTTTCCTTTACGGGATACCTGCTGCCATGGGATCAAAAGGCCTACTGGGCGACGGTCGTCGGTACGCGCATCGCCGCAACGATCCCCATGATTGGTGAGGATTTGTTGGTGCTGATTCGTGGGGGTCACGATGTCGGGTCGCTCACCTTGACTCGGTTTTATTCCATCCACGTCATGCTGCTGCCGGTTTTACTGATCGCGTTCACGGGGTTGCATCTATA